>NZ_JAGXJG010000070.1:0-20484 GCF_019091725.1 Cellulomonas sp. GbtcB1
GGCCCCCGACCCCGGCCCGCGCCCGCCGGCGGGGCCGCCGAGCCCCTCGCGCGCCGGCGGGCGCTGATCGCCCCGGCCGCCGACCCCGCGGACCTGCGCCGCCGGACCGGCGCGGGCGCCCTCGAGAGGGCCGCCGCGGCGGGCCCCGACGCCGCCGCGCGCTGGCGGGCGACCGTCGCCGCGCGGCTGCCGCGCCCGGACTGGCCCGCGGGTCGGCTGCTGCTCACCGCGGTCGACGCCCGCACCGGGGAGCCGGTGGCGTTCGACCGGTCGAGCGGGGTCGACCTCGCCGACGCCGTCGCGGCGAGCTGCGCCGGCGGGCCCGCGTACCCCGTCGGGGACCGGTGGTTCGTCGACGGCGCGCACCGGCGCGGCGAGAACGCCGACCTGGCCGCGGGCTGCGGGCGGGTGCTCGTGCTCGCGCCGCTGGGCGGGGCGTCGCTGACCCCGGCGGGGTGGCGGCTGGACCTGGCGGCGCAGGTCGCGGACCTGCGCGCCGGCGGCAGCGAGGTCGAGGTCGTCGTGCCCGCCGACCCGGGGCTGTTCGGCGAGCGGGCGATGGACCCGGCGCTCCGCCCGGTGGCCGCGCGGGCCGGCCACGCCCAGGGGCGCGCGCTGGCCGGGTCGCTCGCGGTGTCCTGGGGCTGAGCCCGGGGCCGGCCGACCCGGACGGACTCAGACCCCCGCGAGCAGCTCGTCCAGCACGTGCCGGGCCAACCGGCGCTGCTCAGGCGGCTCGTTCGTGACGAGGATCAGCGCCTTCCACACCGCCCAGCCGCGCCCGCGGGCCCACGTCGCGTCGTCCACCCCGAGCTCGGCCCGGAACACGTCCCGCGCGGCGCCCGTGAGCCAGGTCCACACCGGCGTCGTGTCGCAGGCCGTGTCGCCGACGGCGGAGCAGCCGAGGTCGAGCACCGCCGCCAGCGCGCCGTCCCGCACCAGCAGGTTGTTGACGGCCACGTCGCCGTGCAGCCAGGTCGGCTCGCCCGTGAACGGCGCCGCCAGGGCGTCCCGCCACAGGCCTGCCGCCACGTCGCGCTCCCGGCCGTGCACCCGGTGCAGGATGTCGCCGACCTCGTCGTCCCAGTGCTCCGGCGGCCCGCCGCGGAACGCGCTGTGCAGCCCGGGGGCGGGCGCGCCGGCCGTGTCGCAGCCGCGGAGCGCGACCAGGAACCCGGCGAGGTCGGCCGCGAGCCGGACCGGGTCGTCGACGCGGGCGCGCGCCAGCGGGGTGCCGGGGAGCCAGCCGTACACCGACCACGGGGCGGGGAACCGCTCGGACGGCTCGCCGACCGCCCGGACCTCCGGGACCGGGAGCGGCAGGTGCGGTCCGAGCCGGGGGAGCCAGGCCTGCTCCTTCGCGACCTGCGGGACGTAGCCGGGCGCGCTGGGCAGCCGGACGGCCAGGTCGTCGCCCAGCCGGAACATCCGGTGGTCGTTGCCGCCGTGGTCGACGGGCCGCAGGGGCAGGTCGGCCCACCGCGGGTGCTGCTCGACGAGCAGCGCGCGGACCAGCCCGGCGTCGATGCGGTCCCCGCGGACCAGGTCGTCGGTGCCGGTGCTCACCCGCCCGACGCTACCGGCAGGCCCGCGGCCTGCGCGCCGCGGGCGGCCGAGGGCGTCCGCCGCGCGTCACGCTGACCTGCGCTGTAGCATCGCGCCCGCGCCCGCCCCCCGGCAGGCCAGCCGCACCCCGAACGGAGACCTGAGCAGATGCCCGGAGCCGACGCCGCCCGCCTCGCCGAGATCCTGGAGAGCCGGCGCGCCGACATCTCCGCCACCTGGCTCGAGTCGGTTATCACCGAGCTCCGCGGCCGGACCACCCGCTCCGAGGCCGGGCGGGAGCAGGGCGAGATCCTCGACGCGCTCGTCGGCGGGCTCCGCCAGGGCGGCCTGCGGCTGACCGATCCCGCGTTCGACGGCCTGCGCGGCCTGCTCGCGGACCTGTCGGCGACGCGCGCCCGCCTCGGGTTCACCCCGCGCGAGACCGCGATCGGCGTGTTCGCGCTCAAGGAGGGGCTGTACGCCCTCGCGGCCGACGAGCAGGGCACCGGCCTCGCCGACCTCATGACCCTGGTCCGGCTGGTCGACGACCTCGGCCTGTTCACCTTCGAGTCCTTCGCCGCGGCCCGGGAGGCCATCATCGCCGAGCAGGCCGAGCAGCTCCTCGAGCTCTCCACCCCCGTCGTCAAGCTCTGGGAGGGCGTCGTCGCGGTGCCGCTCGTCGGCACGCTGGACTCCGCGCGCACGCAGGTCGTGATGGAGAAGCTGCTGCAGACCCTCGTGGACACCGGCTCCGAGCACGCGATCATCGACATCACCGGCGTCCCGGCGGTCGACACCCAGGTCGCGCAGCACCTGCTCAAGACCGTGGTCGCGGCGCGCCTCATGGGCGCGGAGTGCACGATCTCCGGCATCCGCCCGCAGATCGCGCAGACGATCGTGGCGCTCGGCATCGAGTTCGGCGACATCAGCACCAAGGCGACGCTCGCCGACGCGCTGGTCGCGGCCCTGCGCGCCAACGGCACGGCGAAGGCGGCGATCGCCTGATGGACGCCGTCCCGATCCTCAAGCTCGGGTCGACGCTGCTGGTCTCCATCCAGGTCGACCTGCAGGACCAGACCGCGCTGCAGCTGCAGGAGGACCTGGCGGAGCGCATCACGCAGACCGGGGCGCGCGGCGTGCTGATCGACATCTCCGGGCTGGAGATCGTCGACTCGTTCATCGGCCGGATGCTGTCGTCGATCGCCGGGATCTCGCGGGTGCTCGACGCGACCACCGTCGTGGTCGGCATGCGGCCCGCCGTGGCGATCACCATGGTCGAGCTCGGCCTGCAGCTCGACGGCGTCAAGAC
Organism: Cellulomonas sp. GbtcB1; assembly: GCF_019091725.1. Lineage (NCBI taxonomy): Bacteria > Bacillati > Actinomycetota > Actinomycetes > Micrococcales > Cellulomonadaceae > Cellulomonas > Cellulomonas sp. GbtcB1. The sequence goes on from NZ_JAGXJG010000070.1 coordinate 2,855, forward strand.
CGCCCTCGACGTCGAGAAGGGCCTGCGGATGCTGCAGCCCGCCGACGCGACCTCGCCGGAGGCGCTGCTGCTCGGGCTCGACGCGGACCGCGCGTGACGGCCGTGGAGCCGGACGCGGCGCAGCGGCTGGCCATCTCCTCGGACGGCGACGTGGTCCGGGTGCGGCAGGCGGTGCGCGCGCTGGCCCAGGCGGCGCGGCTGTCGCTGGTGGACCAGACCAAGCTGGTCACCGCGGCGAGCGAGCTGGCCCGGAACACCCTCATCTACGGCGGGGGCGGCGAGGCCGTGCTGTCGGAGCTCGCGGACGGCCGGCGCACGGGCGTCCGGGTCGAGTTCCGAGACGACGGACCCGGCATCCCCGACCTGGACCAGGCCATGACCGACGGCTGGACCAGCGGCAGCGGCCTCGGGCTCGGGCTGTCGGGCTCCCGCCGGCTCGTGGAGCAGTTCGAGATCGACACCGCGCCGGGCCGGGGCACGCGCGTCACCATCGCCTCGTGGTCGCGGTGACCGCGGACGCCACCGTCGAGGACGTCGCCTGGATCACGGCCGACCACGTGAGCGCGGCCGGCGCCGCCCGGCGTGCCGCGGCTGCCCTCGCGGAGCGCGTGGGCATGGGCGCGGACCGGGCGGGCGAGATCGGCCTCGCGGTGACGGAGCTGACGGCGAACCTGGTGAAGCACGCGGGCTCGGGCGCGGTGCTGCTCCGGCTGCGGCACGCGGCGGCCGGCCCGGTCGTGGAGGTCCTCACCCTCGACTCCGGGCCCGGCATCGACGACGTCGACGCGGCCGTGGTCGACGGGACGTCCTCGGCGGGGACGCTGGGCATCGGGCTCGGCGCGGTCGTGCGGATGGCGTCGGGCTGGGACGTGTGGACCCGGCCGGGCGCCGGGACGGTGCTCACGGCGGCGTTCGCGGCCGAGGCCGGTGCGCCGGTGCCCGCGCCGTCCGCGGTCGGCCTCACCCGCCCCATGACGGGGCAGGAGGTCTGCGGCGACGCGTACGCGATCCGCGAGGACGACGGCGTGCGGACCCTGCTGCTCGCCGACGGGCTCGGGCACGGGCCGCTGGCCGCGGTCGCGAGCGCCGAGGCCGTGCGGGCGTTCCGCGCGGCGGCGCCGGCCGTGCCCGCCGACCTGCTGCGCGTGGTGCACCGGGCGCTGGCGGGGACGCGCGGCGCCGCCGCCGCGGTCGCGCGGCTCGACCCCGACCAGGTGCGGTACGCGGGCGTCGGCAACATCGCCGGCGTGGTGGACGACGGCGTGACCCGGCGGGCGATGATCAGCCACCCCGGCATCGTGGGGGCCCAGGCGCGCACGATCCGGGAGACGTCCTACCCGCTGCCGCGCGGCGCGGTCGTCGTGCTGCACAGCGACGGCGTGACCGAGCGGCACTCGTTCGAGCCCTACCCGGGCCTGCTGGGGCGGTCGCCGCTCGTGACGGCGGCCGTGCTGCTCCGCGACTTCGGGGTCCGGCGGGACGACGCGAGCGTCGTGGTCGCCCGGGCCGGGGTCCCGGCGTGAGCCCGCGGCGCAGGCTGCCGGCGCCCGGGGCCGCGGGCCCGCTGCGCGAGCTCGTCACCGTGGAGATCGTCGGCGAGGGCGACCTCGTGGTGCTGCGCCAGGTCGGCCGGGAGGCGGCCGAGGCGCTGGGCCTCGACCGGCAGGACCAGGTCCGGCTCGCCACAGCGCTGTCCGAGGTCGGCCGCGAGGTCGTGTCCCGGGGCCGGGGCCGCGCCGTGCTGCACGTGACCGAGCCGCCGCACGCCGGTCTGGTCGTGCACGTGCACGGCGCGCTCGGGGCCGGGGAGCCGCACGGCGGGCTGACCGGGGTCGCGGCGGCGGAGCGGCTGCTCGACGGGGTCGAGGTCGCCGACGGGCCGGGCGGGCGGGTCGTGGTGCTGCACAAGCTGCTGACCGACGGCGCGCTGCTCGGCGGCCGGGTCGAGCAGGTGCGCGCGGCGCTGTCCCGGCCGCGGTCGGCGGACGCCCTCGGCGAGCTCCGGGTGCAGAACGCCGAGCTCGTCCGCGCGCTCGACGCGCTGGCCGCACGGGAGGCCGAGCTGGTGCGGGCCAACGACGAGCTGGAGGAGACCAACCGCGGGGTCCTCGCCATGTACACCCAGCTCTCGGACGAGCTGGAGGAGACCAACAGCGGCGTCGTCGCCCTGTACGCGGAGCTGGACGAGCGCGGGCGGCAGCTCGCCGCCGCCAACGACGCGAAGACCCGGTTCCTGCGCAGCGTCAGCCACGAGCTGCGGGCGCCGGTGAACTCGATCCTCGGCCTGTCCTCGCTGCTCGCCGACGGCGACCTGGACGCGGACCAGCGGGTGCAGGTCGGCTACCTCGACGCCAGCGCCCGGTCGCTGCTCGGGATGGTGAACGAGCTGCTGGACCTGGCGCGCGCGGAGTCGGGCCGCCAGCACGTGCACCGGGTCCGGGTGGATCTGCGCGCGATGCTGGCGGAGCTCGCCGGCACCGTGCAGCCGCTGCTCCGCCCGGGCGTGGACCTGCGGGTCGACGTCGCGGGCGACCTCGTGCTGCACACCGACCCGGAGCTGCTGGAGCGGGTGCTGCGGAACCTGCTGACCAACGCGGCGAAGTTCACCGAGCAGGGTGCCGTGACCGTACGGGCGGGGCGCGCGGCCGACGGCCGCGCCGTGGTGGTGGCGGTCGAGGACACCGGCCTGGGCATCGCGGCGGAGCACCAGGGCGAGGTGTTCGAGGAGTTCTTCCAGGTGCCGAACCGGCTGCAGCCGTCGGTGAAGGGCACGGGGCTCGGCCTGCCGTACGCGCGCCGGGTCGCCGAGGCGCTCGGCGGGTCGCTGGAGGTCGCGAGCGAGGTCGGCCGCGGCAGCACCTTCACGCTCACGCTGGACCGGACCGACGTGCCCGCGCTCGGCCGGGTGCTCGTCGTCGACGACGAGGAGGCCGGCCGGGTCGTCCTGCGCGGCCTGCTCGCCGACGCGGCGGCCGAGGTGCTCGAGGCGCGGGACGGGGCCGAGGCCCTGGCGGTGCTCGCGTCCGCCGCGGCGCTGCCCGACGTGGTGCTGCTCGACGTGCGGATGCCCGGCACGGACGGCCCGGCGACGCTGGCGGCGCTCCGGTCGGACCCGCGGACCGCCGGGCTGCCGGTGGTGCTGATGTCGAGCGCGGAGCGCCCCGCCGTGGACGCGCCGTTCCTCGACAAGGCGGAGCTGGACGCGGCGGGCCTGGCGCGGGCGCTCCGGGCGGCGTGCGGGCCGCAGGCGCCGGCCGACGGCGTCACGCCGGCGGCCGGGGCGACCCCGTGACCGCGACCGCCGAGGACCAGCGCCGCGTGCTGGTCGTCGACGACACCGAGGCGCACCGCTACGTGATGGCCAGCTGGCTGCGGCGTGCCGGCTACGCCGTGACCGAGGCCGGCACGGGCCGGGACGCCCTGGAGCTGGCCGCGGGCCACGACGCGGTCGTGCTCGACGTCAACCTGCCCGACATGTCGGGGTTCGACGTGTGCGAGCGGATCAAGGCCGACGCGGCGACCGCGGTCCCGGTGATGCACGTCTCCGCGACCTCGATCGACGCCCGGTCCCGGACGTCCGGCCTCCAGCGCGGCGCGGACGCGTACCTGGTCGAGCCGCTCGACCGCGACGAGTTCCTGGTGACCGTCGCGGCCCTCTGCCGGTCGCACGCCGCCCGGCGCGGCATCACCGAGCACGCCCGCCGGCTCGCCGACCTGGCGGCGGCGGTCGTGCCCCTCGCGTCGGCGCGGTCCCTGGACGACCTGGTGGCGGAGGCCGCCCAGGGCGGCGCCACGGTGTTCGGCGCCCCGGTCGTCGTCATCGCGACGGCGCCCGACGGCATGGCGACCCGGGTCGTCAGCCCGGGGCCGGGCCGGCCGGTGGTGCGCGGCCGCCTGCTGGCGCCCGCCACCGAGCCGCCCACGCCCGACCCCTACGACCTGCCCGCGGCCGACACCCCGGGGGTGTGGCGCGAGATGCTCGACCGGGCGGGCGTCGCGCCCACCGCGTGGCACGTCTCGCCGCTCACCGACGCGGCCGGGCGGACGATCGGCGGGTTCGCGGTCGCGACGCCGGAGCCGTTCGACGCGGAGGAGCGCGAGCTCGCCGAGCAGCTCCGGGCCGCCCTGAACGGCGCGCTGGCGACCCTGCGGTCCTACGCGCAGGAGCACCTGGTGGCGCTCACCCTGCAGCGCTCGATGCTGCCGCACACGCTGCCCTCGCCGGCGGGGGTGCGGATGGCCGCGCGGTACAGCGCGTCGGACGCGCAGCTGAGCGTGGGCGGCGACTTCTACGACGCGATCGACCTGCCCGACGGCCGGGTGGCCGTGGTGATCGGCGACGTGCAGGGGCACTCGCTCCGGGCCGCCACGGTCATGGCCCAGCTGCGGTTCTCGCTCGGCGCGTACCTGCTGGAGGGCCACCCGCCCGCGCGGGCGCTCGACCTGCTGAACACGCTGCTGCGCCGCAGCCACCCCGAGCTCGTCACGGTGTGCGTCGCGGTGCTCGACCTGCGGGACGGCACGATCGAGGTCGCGAACGCCGGCCACCTGCCGCCGCTGCTCGTCACCTCGGAGGGCGCGCGGTACCTCCGGGCGACGTCGCCGCTGCTCGGCGTCCCCGCGCCGGGGGAGCGCGCGGTGGCCCGGGTCGCGACGGACGGCCCGTGCACGCTGGTCCTGGTGACGGACGGGCTGCTCGAGCGGCGGTCCGGGCACCTGCGCGACGCGCTGGACCGGATGGCCGAGGTCGCGGCGGCGGTCGGGACGCTGGAGCCCGACGACCTGTGCGACGTGCTCCTGCGCCGGTTCGACCACGCGGACCAGGACGACGACGTGGCGGTCCTCGCGGTGCACCTCACCGGCGAGCGCGCGCCGGCCTGACGCACCGTCCTCAGCGGGACGGACGGCGGTCGGGGGCGCCCTCGCGGGCCAGGCGGAGCCAGGCGGCCAGGTCCTCGTCGTCGGCGACCGCCGCCGACTCCACCGTCAGCCACCCGCGGCCCATCGTGCGCCCGCCCATGCGGGACGGCGCCGCACCGGGGCGGTCGGCGAGCTCGTCGTGCCGGTCGGAGGCGACGCGCACGAGCAGGTCGCCGCTCCCGCGCGCGCTCGCGATCATCGCCTCGCCGAGGAAGAACGAGACGCCCCCGAACATGGGGCGGTCCGAGACCGGCGAGGTCTCGCCGGCCGCCGGCCCGTCGGCGGCGGCGAGCAGGGCGCGGACGCGGGCGGCGAGGTCGGCGGTCTCCGTGCCGGTCCCGTGCGGGCGGTCGGGCGGCCGCGGCCGAGCGCGCCGGGGGACCGTGGTGTGCGGGTGGCCGGCGTCGTCCGCCGGCGTCGTGGCGCGCAGCCCCGCGGCGTCCTCCACGTAGGCGTCGCCCGACACGGGGCAGCGCCAGCGGCCGGGGCCGTCGGGCACCAGGCGCTCGCCGGCGCGACCGACCCAGCCGACGCGGCGCGCGGGCACGCCCGCGACGAGCGCGTGGTCCGGCACGTCCCGCGTCACGACCGCGCCCGCCGCGACGAGGGCCCACCGCCCGACGACCACCGGCGCCACGCAGACCGCGCGCGCACCGACGGAGGCGCCCGCGCGCACGACGACGCCCACCGCCTGCCAGTCGTGGGGCTGCTTGAGCGTGCCGTCGGGGTTCACCGCCCGGGGGTGCAGGTCGTTGGTGAGCACCGCCGCGGGCCCGACGAACGCGCCGTCCTCGAGCACGGCGGGCTCGTAGACCAGGGCGTGGTTCTGGATCTTGCACCGGTCGCCGACGCGGACGCCGGGCCCGAGGTAGGCGCCGCGCCCGACGACGCAGTCCGCGCCGACCACGGCGTCCTCGCGGACCTGGGCGAGGTGCCACACGCGGGTCCCCGGGCCCACGGCCGCGCGGGGGTCGACGTCCGCGCCGGGGGCGATCACGGGCACGGCGGCGACCTCGGGGTCCTGGCTGGCGTCCACGCGGCCTCCCGGTGCCGCCCGCCCGGAGCCGGACGGCGCGACCCTCCGGACGATACGCACGGCCCGCGCGCCGCGGTGGCACCGCACCGGGTGAGAAATGTCCGGTATGCGTGACATGTCCGAATCGGGCTGGCAAGACTACGGCTACGTCAGGAGGAGGCGAGCCGCCATGGCAGATCCGCTACGGGTCGCGCTGATCGGCGCGGGGTACTGGGGCCCCCACCTTGCCCGGAACTTCCGCGCGTCGCCGGAGTGGGACCTGGTCGCGGTGTGCGACCGGGACGAGGAGCGCGCGCGCCGGGTGGTCGGCGGGCGCAGCACGGTCGAGGTCGTCACCGACGCGGCCGAGGTGCTGGGCCGGGCCGACCTGGACGCGGTCGCCGTCGCCACGCCCGCGGCCACGCACGCCGGGATCGTCCTCGCCGCGCTCGACGCCGGGAAGCACGTCCTGGTCGAGAAGCCGATCGCGGCGAACGGCGCGGACGCCCGGCGGATGGTCGCGCGCGCCGCCGAGGTCGGCCGGGTGCTGATGGTCGACCACACGTTCTGCTACACGCCCGTCGTCCGGGCGATCCGCGACCTGGTCGCCGACGGCTCGCTCGGCGACCTGCACTTCGTCGACTCGGTGCGGATCAACCTCGGGCTGGTGCAGCCGGACGTCGACGTGTTCTGGGACCTCGCCCCGCACGACCTGTCGATCCTGGACTTCGTCGTGCCGGGCGGGCTGGTGCCGACCGGCGTCGCGGCGCAGGGCGGCGACCCGCTCGGCGTCGGTCGCTCGTGCGTCGGCTACCTCACCCTGCCGCTCGCCGGCGGGGCCCTGGCGCACCTGCACGTCAACTGGCTGAGCCCGACCAAGATCCGGCAGATGGTCGTCGGGGGCAGCCGGCGCACGCTGGTCTGGGACGACCTGGCGCCGCAGCAGCGGCTCACGGTGTACGACCGGGGGGTCGACCCCGGGGAGGGCCTGCCCGACCGGACGACCGCGCGGGTGTCGTACCGGCTCGGCGACGCCTGGTCGCCCGCGCTCCCGGAGCGCGAGGCACTGGCCGCGGTGGTGGACGAGCTCGCGGCCGCCGTGCGCGGGCGCCGGGCGCCGCTCACCGACGGCCACGCCGGGCTGCGGGTGCTCGACGTCCTGGAGTCCGCCTCGCTCAGCCTGTCGGACGGCGGCCGGCTCGTGCCGGTGGCGCGCGGCGAGCTCGTCGGGGCCGGGCCGAAGGGGCGCCGGCGGTGACCGCGGTGGCGGGCGCCCGCGTCCTGGTGACGGGCGGCGCGGGCACGGTCGGGTCGACGCTCGTCGACCAGCTGCTGGCGGCGGGCGCGGGCCGGGTGGTGGTGCTGGACGACCTGTCGCGCGGCCGGCGGGAGAACCTCGCGGCCGCCCTCGCGACGGGCCGGGTCGACCTCGCCGTCGGGGACCTGCGGGACCGGGACACCGTGCACGACGTCGTGCGCGGGGCGGACCTGGTCCTCCACCAGGCCGCCATCCGGATCACGCAGTGCGCCGAGGAGCCGCGGCTGGCGCTCGAGGTGCTGGTCGACGGCACGTTCACCGTGCTCGAGGCCGCCGCCGAGCACGGCGTCGGGAAGGTGGTCGCGGCGTCCAGCGCGTCGGTCTACGGCGCCGCGGAGGAGTTCCCGACGGGCGAGCGGCACCACCACCACAACAACGACACCTTCTACGGCGCGGCCAAGTCGTTCACCGAGGGCATGGCCCGGGCGTTCCGGGCGACGCACGGCCTGGACACCGTCATGCTCCGGTACTTCAACGTGTACGGGCCCCGGATGGACGTGCACGGCCGGTACACCGAGGTGCTGGTGCGCTGGATGGAGCGGATCGCCGACGGGCTGCCGCCGCTCGTGTTCGGCGACGGGCGGCAGACCATGGACTTCGTGCACGTCCGGGACGTGGCGCGTGCCAACGTGCTCGCGGCGACGTCCGGCGTGGTCGAGGGCGCGTACAACGTGGCGAGCGGGACGGAGACGTCCCTGCTGCAGCTCGCCGAGGCGCTGCTGCGGGTGATGGGCAGCGACCTGGCCGTCGAGCACGGGCCGGAGCGCGCGGTGAACGGGGTGCCGCGGCGGCTGGCCGACACCGCGGCCGCGCGGCGCGACCTCGGGTTCGTCGCGGAGGTCGGGCTGGAGGAGGGGCTGCGCGAGCTCGTCGACTGGTGGCGCCCGCGGCGGGCGGACGTGGCGGCGGGACGGGCGGCGGCCCCGGCGGTGGTCCCGTGAGCACGCTGCACGTCATGCGCCCGTGGCTCGGCGCCGAGGAGGTCGCCGCGGTCACCGAGGTGCTCGCCTCCGGCTGGGTGGCCCAGGGCCCCCGGGTGTTGGCGTTCGAGGACGCCTTCGCCGCGTCCCAGCGGGCCGGCCACGCGGTGGCCCTGTCGTCCTGCACCGCGGCGCTGCACCTGGCGCTCGTCGTCGCCGGGGTCCGCCCGGGCGACGACGTGGTGGTCCCGTCGTTCTCGTTCGTCGCGACGGCCAACGCGGTCGTGCACGCGGGCGCCCGGCCCGTCTTCGCGGACGTCGACCCGGGGACGGGCAACCTCACGGCGGCGACGGTCGCCGAGGCGCTCACCGCGCGCACCGCCGCGGTGGTCGCCGTCGACCAGGGCGGCGTGCCGGTCGACCTCGACGCCGTCCGGGCGCTGACCGACCCGCTCGGGATCGTGGTCGTCGAGGACGCCGCCTGCGCGGCCGGGTCGACCTACCGCGGGGAGCCCGTCGGCGCCCGGGCGGAGGTGGCGGCCTGGTCGTTCCACCCGCGCAAGGTCCTCACGACCGGCGAGGGCGGGATGCTCACCACGGGCCGCGCCGACTGGTCCGCCCGGGCGCGCCGGCTGCGCGAGCACGCCATGAGCGTGTCCGCCGCCGACCGGCACGGCGCCGTGCTCGCCCCGGCCGAGGAGTACCTCGAGGTCGGCTTCAACTACCGGATGACCGACCTCCAGGCGGCGGTCGGCCTCGTCCAGCTCGGCCGCCTGCCCGAGGCGGTCGCGCGCCGCCGCGCGCTGGCCGCGGCGTACACGGCCGAGCTCGCGGACCTGCCGACGCTGCGACCGGTGACGGACCCGCCGTGGGGCACCGGCAACTTCCAGTCGTACTGGGTCGAGGTGCTCCCCGGGTCGCCGGTCGACCGGGACGGGCTGCTGGCCCGGCTGGCCGCGGCGGACGTGTCCGCGCGGCGCGGGATCATGGCGGCGCACCGCCAGCCCGCCTACGCCGGCGGGGACCACGGCCGGGCGCCGCTGCCCGTCACGGAGCGCCTGACGGACCGGACCCTGATCCTGCCGCTGTTCCACGAGATGACCGGCTCCGAGCAGGGCCGGGTCGTGGACGTCCTGCGGGCGGCGGTCCGGTGACCGCGGGCGGCCGGCCGCTCGTGCTGGTCGGGGCCGGCGGGCTGGCGCGCGAGGTGCTGGCGGTGGTCCGCCGGCACGGGCCGTACGAGGCGGTCGGGGTGCTGGACGACGACCCGGCGGCGCGCGGCAGCGAGCTCGGCGGCGTGCCGGTGCTCGGCGGGCTGCCCGCGCTGGCCGCGCTGCCGGACGCGGCGGTGCTCGCCTGCGCGGGCCACGGGCGGGTGCGCGCGGGGCTGGTCACCCGGCTCGCCGCGGCCGGGGTCGGGCCGGACCGGTGGGCGACGGTGGTGCACCCGTCCGTCGAGGTGCCGGACGGCTGCACGGTCGGTGCCGGGTCGGTGCTCCTGGCCGGGGTCGTGCTGACCGCGGACGTCCGGGTCGGTCGGCACGTGGTCCTCATGCCGCACGTGACCCTCACGCACGACGACGAGGTGCGGGACGCCGCCACGCTCGCCGCCGGGGCGACGCTCGGGGGCGGGGTGCGGGTCGGCCCGCGCGCGTACCTCGGGATGCGCTCCGCCGTGCGGGAGCGGGTCCGGGTGGGGGCGGGCGCGACGCTCGGCATGGGCGCGGTGCTGCTGACGGACCTGCCGGACGGCGAGACCTGGGCGGGCGTGCCGGCGCGGCCCCTGCACCGGGCGGTGGACGGGCACGTGCACGGGGTCCGCGACCCCGGGACACGCGACGAGAGGGCGGTGCGCGCATGAGGATCCCCCTGGTCGACCTGGCCGCCCAGCAGGCGGAGGTGCACGAGGAGGTGCGCGCCGGGCTGGACGAGGTGTTCGCGACCGCCGCGTTCGTCGGCGGCCCCGCGGTCGGGCGGTTCGAGGCGGCCTACGCGGCGGCGGTCGGGGCGCGGCACTGCGTCGGCGTCGCGAACGGCACGGACGCCCTGGAGCTCGCGCTGCGCGCCGTCGGGGTCGGGCCGGGCGCCGAGGTGGTGCTGCCGGTGAACACGTTCGTCGCCACCGCCGAGGCCGTCTCGCGGATCGGCGCGGTGCCGGTGCTCGTCGACGTGGACCCGGCGCACCTGCTGGTCGACCCCGCGGCCGTGCGCGCCGCCGTCGGCCCGCGCACCGCCGCCGTCGTGCCGGTGCACCTGTTCGGCCAGGTCGCGCCGGTCGAGGAGCTGGCGAAGATCGCCGCCGACGCCGGGGTGCCGCTGGTGGAGGACGCGGCGCAGGCGCAGGGCGCCCGGCGGCATGGGCGTCCCGCGGGGGCCCTGGGGCTGGCGGCGGGCACGAGCTTCTACCCGGGCAAGAACCTCGGCGCGGCCGGCGACGCCGGCGCCGTCACCACGGACGACGCCGAGGTGGCGCAGCGGGTGCGGGCGCTCGCCGGGCACGGCAGCACGCAGAAGTACCGGCACGACGTCGTCGGGATGAACTCGCGCCTGGACACGGTGCAGGCGGTGGTGCTGGAGGCCAAGCTGCGGCGGCTCGCCGGGTGGAACGAGCGCCGGCGCGCCGCAGCGGCCCGGTACGACGCGCTGCTCCGGGACCTGCCCGGGGTGCAGCCGCCGCGGACGGACCCGGCGAACGAGGACGTCTGGCACCTCTACGTCGTGCAGGTGGACGACCGCGACCGGGTGCTGGCCGCGCTGCACGCGGCGGGCGTCGGCGCGGGCGTGCACTACCCGGTGCCGCTGCACCTGACCGGGGCCTACCGGCACCTCGGCCTCGGGCGCGGCGCGTTCCCGGTGGCCCAGGCCGCGGCGGACCGGATCCTGTCGCTCCCGATGCACCCGCACCTGACCGGGGCGCAGCAGGAGGAGGTCGTCGAGGTGCTGGGGAGGGCGGTCGCGTGAGGATCCTCGTCTACCCGGGTGTGATGGAGGTCGGCGGCAGCCAGCTCAACGCCGTGCAGCTCGCGCACGAGGTCGCGCGCGCCGGGCACGACGTGCTGATGTTCGGGCCGGACGGCGACCTGGTGCCGCTCGTGGGCGCGCTCGGGCTGGAGTACGTCCGCGCCCCGCAGGAGGGCCGGTGGCCGTCCCCGCGGAACATGGCCGCCCTGCGCCGGCTCGTGGTCGACCGCGGCGTCGACGTGGTGCACGGGTACGAGTGGGGGCCGTCGGTCGACCTGGCGTTCGGCCCGCACCGCCGGCTCGGCACGCCCCTGGTCACGACGGTGCTGTCGATGGACGTGCCCGACCACGTGCCGACGCACGAGCCGCTGGTCGTCGGGACCCGACGGCTGCACGAGCAGCAGCGCGTGCTCCGGGACCGGGTGCACCTCATCGAGCCGCCGATCGACACCGAGCGGGACGCCCCCGGCGCCGCCGGGCCGGACGCGCGGGCGCTTCTCGGCCTGCGCCCGGACGACCTGGTCGTGTCCGTCGTCGGGCGGCTGTCGACGGACCTGGGCAAGGCGGACGGGGTGGCCGGGGCGATCGACGTCGTGGGTCGGCTGGCCTCCGGCCCGGCGGCGCGGGCGCGGGCGGCCGCCGGAGCCGGACCGCTGCGGCTCGTCGTCGTCGGCACGGGGCCGGAGCAGGCGCGGGTGGCCGCGCGCGCGGACGCCGTGAACGCGGCCGCCGGTGAGCAGGTCGTGGTGGTGACCGGCCAGCTCCTCGACCCCCGCGCGGCGTACGACGCGGCGGACGTAGTGCTCGGCATGGGCTCGTCCGTGCTGCGCGGCATGGCGTTCGGCAAGCCCGTCGTCGTGCAGGGCGACCGGGGCGCGTGGCGCGCGCTCACCGGGGACACGCTCGGCGGGTTCCTGCACGGCGGCTGGCTGTGCGAGGGCCCCGGCGACGGCGCCGACCTGGAGCGGGAGCTGGTGCCGCTGCTCGCGGACCCCGTCCTGCGGGCGCAGCGTGGCGCGCTCGGGCGGGGGGTGGTGCTCGACGCGTACGGCCTCGTGGCGGCGGGCCGCCGGCAGGAGGCGGTGTACGCCGACGCGGTCGCGGTCCGGCCGAGCGAGGCGGTGCGCCGGGAGGCGCTGCTGCGGTGCGCGGTCGACGTGGTGAAGTTCAAGGCGTCCCTGGCGCGGCAGCGTGCCGTCGCCGGTGCCCAGGCCTGGGCCGGGGCTCGGGCCGGGTCGGCGACGGGCCCGGGCGCCGGGACGGGCGCGCACGACGGGTCGGGTCCCGGTCCGCGCGGCACGGGCCGTTCGGGGGACCGTCCGGCTGGGAGCGGTGGCGCCCGGCCCGCCGACGCGGCGCCGCAGCGCGAGGGGGCGCGGTGACGGCGCCGGCGGGGCTCGGGCGGCAGGTCGGGCGGGGGCTCGCGTGGGGCAGCGCGGGCAGCGTCGTGCTCCGGTTCGGCAACGTGCTGGTCGGCATCGTGCTGGCCCGGCTGCTCGCGCCCGAGGACTTCGGCGTGTTCGCGATCGCGCTGGCCGTGCAGGGCGTGCTCGTCACCGTCGTGGACCTCGGCCTCAGCGCGGACCTGGTCCGGGCGCGCGAGCCGCGCCGCCTCGAGCCGACCGTCGCGACGATCAGCCTGGTCCTCGGCGCCCTGCTCGCCGGGGCGATGGCGGCCACCGCCGAGCCCGTGGCGCGGGCCCTCGGCAGCGACCGGGCCGCCCCGGTGATCGCGGTGCTCGCCGCCACCCTCGTGGTGTCCGCCGCGGGCGTGGTGCCCTACGCCCGGCTCCAGCGGGGGTTCCACCAGCGGGAGATCTTCGCGACCGGGCTGGTCGACCTCGTCGTCGGCACGGTGGTCACCGTGCTGCTGGTGCGCGCGGGCTGGGGGCCGATGGCGCTGGCGGTCTCCCGCCTCGTGGCGCAGCCCGCCGCGACCGGGGCGCAGTTCCTGCTGAGCCGGACGGTGCCGCGCTTCGGGTACGACCCGGCGCTGGCGCGCGGCGCGATCGCCTACGGCGCGCCGCTCGCGGGGGCGAACCTGCTGTCGATCGCGCTGCTCGCCGTCGACAAGGTGGTGCTCGCCCGCGGGGCCGGCGAGGTCGCCCTCGGGTACTACGTGCTGGCGTTCAACGTCGCGAGCTGGCCGATGACGGTGATCGGGCAGACCGTGCGGCCCGTCGCCCTGGCGGCGTTCGCGCGCCTGGACGGGCGACCGGAGGGCGGCGCGGGGGAGCCGGGTCCGCCGCGGGCAGCCGACGGGGACGGCGGGCTGGCGCTCGCCACCCGGCTGACGTGGGCCGCCGCCGTCCCGGTGGCGTGCCTGCTGGGCGCCCTCGCCCTGCCCGTGGTCACGCTGCTCTACGGCGGCCGCTGGGCGCCCGCCGCGGGGGCCCTCACCGCGCTGGCGGCGTTCGGCGCGCTGCGGGTGCTGTTCGACCTGCTCGCGACGTACCTCGTCGCGCGCGGGGCGACCCGCCCGGTGCTCGGCGTGCAGGTCGCGTGGCTGGTCGCGCTGGTGCCCGCGGTGGTCGTCGGCGCCAGGACCGGCGGGTCGGCGGGCGTCGGCTGGGCGCACGTGGTCGTGGCCGGGGCCGTGGTGCTGCCGCTCTACCTCGTCGCGGTGCGGCGCAGCGGGGCGGACCTGCGGGCGCTGGCGCACGCGACGTGGCTGCCGCTGGTGGCGGCCGTGCCGACCGTCGCCGCGGCGGCGCTGGTCGCGCGGCAGGTGGGCGGGTCGTTCGCCGCCCTCGCAGCCGGGGGGACCGCGGGGGCGCTGGTGTACGTGGCGGTCGCCGGCAGGCCGCTGCTGCGGGACCTGCGGGCGGCGCGGGCGGCCCGCGCGGACGACGGGGCGGGCGCCCGGGCGGACGACGAGGCCGCGACCGACCCGGCGGCGCCCTCGGTCCTCCCGCCGGCGGCACCGCCCGCTGCCGTGCCCCTGCCCGCCGACCCGGAGCGCGTCCCGTGACCGCCCCCGCCGGGCCGCTGACCCGCACCGTGCGCGTCCGGCCGCACGCGGTCCCCACCGCGGACGCGACGGTCACCGTGGTGATCCCGTGCCACGACTACGCGCGCTACCTGCCCGCCGCGGTCGGCAGCGCCCTGGGCCAGGCCGGCGTCGAGGTCGACGTGGTGGTGGTGGACGACGCGTCCACCGACGACTCCCTGGCCGTCGCCGGCCGGCTCGCCGCCGCCGACCCGCGCGTGGCGGTGCTGGCGCACCCGCGCAACCTCGGCCCCGTCGAGACGTTCAACGACGGGCTCGCGCGAGCGACGGGGGAGTTCCTCGTGCGGCTCGACGCCGACGACCTGCTCACGCCCGGCTCCCTCGCGCGGTCGGTGGCCGTCGCCCGGGCGTACCCGTCGGTGGGCCTGGTCTACGGGCACCCGGTGCACTTCGCCGGCGATCCGCCCCGCGCCGCCCGCACCCGCGCCCGCCGGTGGACGGTCTGGCCGGGCCGGCGGTGGCTCGCCGACCGGTGCGCCGACGGCTACAACGTCATCACGTCGCCGGAGGTGCTCGTGCGCGGGTCGGTGGTCGCGGCGGTCGGCGGGCAGCGGCCGCTCGCCCACGCGCACGACATGGAGATGTGGCTCCGGCTCGCCGCCCACGCCGACGTCGCGCACGTGGGCGGCGCCGACCAGGCGTGGCACCGCGAGCACCCCGCGAGCCTGTCCGCGCGGGAGGTCGACGACGCGACCGACTTCCGGGAGCGGGTGGCGGCGTTCGCCGAGCTCGCCGCCGTCGGGACCGCCGGGCTGCCCGAGCGGGACGCGCTCGCCGCCGCGGCCCGCCGGGCCCTCGTCCGCCAGGCGCTGCGCGCGTGCCGGTACGAGGTCGACCGCGGGCGGCGGGACCCCGGGCGCGTGCGGCGGCTGATGGCCGAGGCGCTCGTGGTCGCGCCCGAGCTCGCCGGGCCGTGGCGGCTGCTCGACGCGGCGCTCGACGCCGAGCCGGGCGCACGCGACCGGGCGGCGGGGCTCGCGCGGGCGGTCCGGGTGCGCGCCGACGACGTCCGCCGCGTGCGCCGCTGGGCCCGCACCGGGACCTACACCCGGGACGCCGCCCGCGGCGCACCGCCGGTGCCGCCGCCCCTCGCGGTCGACGGTGCCCCGGAGTCCACCCGCGGGCCGGGGTGGTCCCGCGGCGCGCCGGGCGGCGGCCCCGCGACCGCGGCGGACCTGCGGCGCACGGGCGGCACGGCGTGAGGGCGCGGGACCTGCCCGCCGCCGCGCGGCGGGTGCGCGCGATGGGGGCGCGCGAGACGGCCCAGCGCGCGGCCGCGCGGCTGTACCGCGTCACCGGGGCCGCGGCGCTCGACTTCCCGCTGCTGCCCGACGACGTCGCCGACCCGCCGTCCGCGGCCCGCGCCGTGCCCGCCGCACCGCCGCCGTCGGACCGGCCGCTGACCGTCGGGTGGCTGTGCGTCCCGCCCGGGCCGCACTCCGGCGGGCACACGACGATGTTCCGGATGGTCCGGGCGCTCGAGGAGGCGGGCCACCGGTGCGTGCTCTACCTCTACGACCGGCACGGCGGCGACGTCCGGCAGCGCGCGGCGGTGGTGCGGGCGGGCTGGCCCGGGGTGCGGGCCGAGGTGCGGGACGTCGCCGACGGCATCCACGGGGTCGACGCGTGCGTGGCGACGTCCTGGCAGACCGCGCACGTGCTCGCGCGGCGCGGCACGGACCCGATGCGGCGCCTGTACTTCGTCCAGGACGTCGAGCCGTACTTCTACCCGCACGGCGCCCAGCACGCCCTGGCGGAGGACTCGTACCGGCTCGGGCTGCACGTCCTGGCGCTGGGCGAGATGGTCGCGGGCCACCTCCGTCGCGACCTCGGCGTCGACGTGGACGTCGTCCCGTTCGGGTGCGACACCGACGTGTACCGGCCGCTCGCGCCCGCTGCCCGGGGCGGGGTCGTGCTGTACGCGAAGCCGGACGTCGCGCGGCGCGGGTACGACCTGGCGCGGCTCGCGCTGCTGCGGTTCCACGCGCGCCACCCGGAGCAGGAGATCCACGTCTACGGCGACGCGGCGCGGGACCTGGGGGTCCCGGCCACCCGGCACGGCGGCCTCGACCCGGCGGCGCTCAACGTCCTCTACCACCGGACGCTCGCCGGGCTCGCGCTGTCGTTCACCAACATCTCGCTCGTCGCGGAGGAGATGCTGGCCGCGGGGACCGTGCCGGTCGTGAACGACTCCGCCGACGCGCGCGCGGACCTGCCGAACCCGCACGTGCGGTGGGCCGCGCCGACGCCGGCCGCGGTCGCCGACGCCCTGTGCGCGGCCGTCGAGCACCCCGACCCGGCGGGGCGGGCGGCGGTGCTGCAGGCGAGCGTGGCGGGCCGGTCCTGGGCGGGGTCGCAGGAGCGGCTGGTGGCGCTCGTCGAGGGGCACGTGCGCGAGGTGCCGGTCGTCGCGGCGCCGTCGGCCGCGGCGGGCCGGCGCGCCGCCGGGGCGCGGGCGGCGCGCCCGTGACCGCCGCCCCGGGCAGCCCGGCGATGCTCGTGCTCACGCCCTCCTACCGCCCCGACCACGCGCTGTGCGTCGAGCTGAACCGGTCCGTGCTGCGGCTCGCACCCCCGTCGGTGCGGCACGCGCTCGTGGTGCCCCCCGCCGACCTCGACCTGTTCCGGCCGCTCGCCGGCCCCCGCACGACGGTGCAGGACGCCCGGGCCGTCGTCCCGCGGCCGCTCCGCAAGGTCCCGGGCCTGAACCTCTGGCTCGACCCGCGGGCGCCGTTCCCGCCCGTCCGCGGCTGGGTCGCGCAGCAGGTGGTCAAGCTCGCCGCGGTCGCCGCCGCGGACGCCGACCTGGTGCTGCTCGCCGACTCGGACCTGGTGTTCGTCCGGCCGTTCGGGCCGCGGACGTTCGCCCCGGACGGCGCCGTGCCGCTCTACCGCCGGGAGGGCGCCGTCTCCGCGCACCTGCCGCGGCACGTCCGCTGGCACGAGGTCGCCCGCCGGCTGCTGGGCCTGCCCCCGGGCGCCGAGGCAGCGCGGCCGGACTACGTCTGCTGGCCGTGCCTCTGGGAGCCGGCGGTCGTGCGTCGCATGCTCGCGCGGGTCGAGGCCGTGACCGGTCTGCCCTGGGCCGCCGCGGTGGGGCGGGAGCTGCACGTCTCCGAGATGGTGCTGTACGGGGTGTACCTCGACGAGGTCGAGGGCCGCGAGCGCCCGGTCCCGCACACCGACGACATGCGCTGCCCCGCGTACTCCGACGAGGCCCCGCTCGACCACGACGGGCTCGCGGCGTTCCTCGCCCGGGTCCGGCTGCGGGACGTGGCGGTGATGGTCTCGGCCAAGTCGGGCACGGCGCTGGACCTGCGCCGCCGGCTCATCGCGGACCGCGTCCCGGGCTGATCGGGCCGCGTCGGGACCTGGCGGCGGGGCGGGCGGGGTGCGCGGCCCCGGCGTCAGCCGCGGCGCTTCGCGGTGGGCAGGCCCGTGCGCCGCGCGGTGCCGGGCGTGCGGGCGGCGCGGGCCGGCTCCGCG
>NZ_JAGXJG010000688.1:0-230 GCF_019091725.1 Cellulomonas sp. GbtcB1
GGCGGCGTCCCGGGTTCGTGGGTCGATCGCGGTCCGCGCGGTCGGAGCGGACACCCTCCTGGGGGGCCCGGCGGCGGTGCCGGGGGCGGGGCCGGTCGGGGCGGTGCCGGTCGCGGAGTGGCGCCGCGGGGGCGCCGTGCACGCGCTCGTCGCGCCCGGGGAGGGCGAGGCCCCGGCCGACCTCGAGGACCCGGTGGTCGCGCTGACCCTGGGGCGGCGCGGCGCCGAAG
>NZ_JAGXJG010000689.1:0-230 GCF_019091725.1 Cellulomonas sp. GbtcB1
GCGAACACCGAGACACCCCCGAGGACCCCGCCCCCCAGGATGCACGGGGTGCGGCAGCCGAAGCGGCCGCGCGCCCGGTCGGAGAGGTTGCCGAACACGAGGTACGACACCAGCGACACGATCGCGGTGATCGCGCTGATGGAGCCCAGGAGGGTCTCGGGGGTGTCGACGCCGATGTCGCGCAGGCGCTGCGGGAGCAGCACCGCGGCGACGATCTGCAGGCCGACGGT
>NZ_JAGXJG010000690.1:0-230 GCF_019091725.1 Cellulomonas sp. GbtcB1
GCCAGGTCGGCGATCCCGTGCGCGACCGCGACCGCCGAGCCCGACGTCGGGCCGCCCGACACCCGGTCCGGCGCCACGGCGCTCGCCACCGCGCCGTACGGGCTGCGGCTGCCGGTGAGCCCGGGCGCGAACTGGTCGAGGTTGGTCTTGCCCAGGACGACGGCGCCCGCGGCGCGCAGCCGGTCGACCACGGTGGCGGGCCGCGCGGCGGCGACCTGGTGCGCGGGGGG
>NZ_JAGXJG010000691.1:0-230 GCF_019091725.1 Cellulomonas sp. GbtcB1
CGATGAGCGCGTACTGCGCGGACGGGTCCATCTTCTCCATCTCGGGCCGGGGGAGGACCTCCTCCGGGCGGACCGCGAGCGTCGCGGCGAAGCCGACCGGGAGGCCGTACTTCTCGCTCCAGTCGTTGTCGAGGGTGCGCGCCCCCGACGTGCCGGCCAGGGCGGCCTGCCAGGTGGTGGGGACGTACCCGCCGAGCGGGGTCGGGGCGCCGAGGCCGGTGGCGACGACT
>NZ_JAGXJG010000692.1:0-230 GCF_019091725.1 Cellulomonas sp. GbtcB1
GGCCGCGCACGACGACCATCCGCCGGGCCGTCGCCAGGTAGTGCTCGTGCCCGGTCTCGCGGTACAGCTCGACCAGCGCGGTCCCGACCTCGGGGTGCCCGCAGTACCCCGCGCGGCCCTCGGGCCCGAACGTCGCGACGACCAGGACGGCGTACCGGCGGGCCAGCGCGAGGTAGACCGCCCGGCCGGCACCGCGGTGCAGCGCGACCGCGGCCTGGACCAGGTGGCCC
>NZ_JAGXJG010000693.1:0-230 GCF_019091725.1 Cellulomonas sp. GbtcB1
GTCGCCCTGCTCTCCGGCGACGAGGGCGCGTACGACGAGGACGGCTCGCACCTGGCGCTCCCCGTGCACGCCGTGGTCGGCCGCCCGAACGTCGGCAAGTCGACGCTGGTCAACCGGATCCTGGGCCGGCGCGAGGCCGTCGTCTAGGACAAGCCGGGCGTGACGCGCGACCGCGTGTCCTACCCCGCCGAGTGGGCCGGTCGCCTGTTCACGCTGGTCGACACCGGCGG
>NZ_JAGXJG010000694.1:0-230 GCF_019091725.1 Cellulomonas sp. GbtcB1
CCGGGTCGACCTCGGTGACGTGCCAGTCCATGTCGAGCACCGACACCGACAGCGGGATCCGCTCGACCGCGAACCGCTCGACGACCTCCCGGTATCCCTCGGCGGTGTACCGGTGGAACCGGCTCCACCAGGTGCCGAGCGCCCACCGCGGCAGCACCGGCACGGGGCCGGGCACGGCGTGGGACGCGCGCAGCGCCTCGGCGTGGTCGTGGGCGTAGCCGAACACGTAG
>NZ_JAGXJG010000695.1:0-230 GCF_019091725.1 Cellulomonas sp. GbtcB1
GGGAGACCGTCCCGCCCCCGCCCGGTGCGCCGCACGCGGGGAGGCGCCGCGCCGCCCGGGTGCTCCCCGTCCTGCTCGTGGCGGTCGTCGCGGCGGGCTGGGGCGTCCTGCGCGAGCGCGACGCGCGGGCGGCCGAGGAGCACGACCAGGCCACGGCGGCGCTCGCGGTTGCGGCCGGGCTGCTCCGCGACGCTCGGCACAAAGGCCGGTCCGCGCTCGCGGGCTCGGCC
>NZ_JAGXJG010000696.1:0-230 GCF_019091725.1 Cellulomonas sp. GbtcB1
GAGATGACGCCGAACGCCCCGCGCGTCATCACGGTGAAGGTGCCGGCCGACAAGATCGGCGAGGCCATCGGCCCGAAGGGCAAGATGATCAACCAGAGCCAGGAGGAGACCGGCGCCGACATCTCGATCGAGGACGACGGCACGGTCTACATCGGCGCCACCGACGGTCCGCGGGCGGAGGCCGCGCGGGCGGCGATCAACGCGACCGCCAACCCGCACATGCCGGAGAT
>NZ_JAGXJG010000697.1:0-230 GCF_019091725.1 Cellulomonas sp. GbtcB1
GCGAGCTCGTCCCGCAGCGCGTCGAGGCGCACCCGGCCCTCGTCGGCGACGGGGAGCAGGGCGATCTCCGCCCCCGCGTGCTCGGCCAGCCAGACCGCCGGGTCCAGCACCGCGTGGTGCTCCACGGCCGACACCAGGACGCGGCGCCGCGCCGGGTCCTGAGCGGTGCGGGCCCAGAACAGGCCCTTCACCGCGAGGTTGACGGCCCCGGTGCCCCCGCCGGTCAGCAG
>NZ_JAGXJG010000071.1:0-19435 GCF_019091725.1 Cellulomonas sp. GbtcB1
GGCGCCGGCGAGCGCCCCGGCGCCCACCTCCGCGGCCCCGGCCGCGGCACCCACCGCAGCCCCCGCGCCCGCGGCGGCCCCGGCCCCCGCGGCGATCCCGGTCGGCTACGGCGCGGCCAGCGGCTACGGCACCGCGTCCGCCGTCACCGACGAGGACGAGGTCGAGATCGAGGCGGTCCGCGCCACCCTGACCGGGCCGTCGCTCGTGGCCCGCGTCGGCGCCGAGGTGTTCGGCACGTTCGTCGTCGTCCTCGCGGGCGTCGGCTCGGCGCTGTTCGCGTCGGTCAGCGGGGCCGGCCCCGTCGGCATCGCGCTCGGGTTCGGCTTCGGCGTGATCGCGGCGTTCGTCGCGGTGTCGCACGTGTCGGGCGGGCACTTCAACCCGGCGATCACGCTCGGCAGCACCCTCGCCGGCCGCACGCCGTGGTCGCACCTGGTGCCGTACTGGCTGGCGCAGCTCGTGGGCGGGGCGCTCGCGTCCGCCGTGCTGTTCGTGACCGCGACCTCGCTGCCGGCGCTCGAGGGCAACGAGCGCACCTTCTTCAGCAGCACCGCCAACGGCTACGGCGCGCACTCCCCGATCGCCCAGTCGACGGGCGGCGAGGGCTTCAGCATGGTCGCCGCGCTGCTGCTCGAGGGCGTGCTCGCCGCGGTCCTCGTCGGTGTCTACCTCGGCGCCACGGACCGCCGGGGCCGCACCCGCCAGCAGGCCGCGTTCGCCGTCGGCCTGACGGTCGCGTTCGGGATGCTCGTGGCCTACCCGGTCACCGGCGGCTCGCTGAACCCGGCCCGCTCGACGGCCGCGGCACTCTTCTCGGACTCGTGGGCCTGGGGCCAGGTCTGGGTGTTCTGGGTCGCGCCCCTGGTCGGCGCCGCGCTTGCCGCTCTCCTGTACCGCGCGTTCGCGACCGCCCCGGCGGACGACGACGTGCTCGACGAGGACCTCGAGATCGACGAGGTCGAGGTCGAGGTGCAGCCGGCGCGCTGACGCCGGCACGCCCCGACGCAGGGCGGAGATCCCGGACGGGGTCGCCGCCCTGCGTCGTCCCCGGGTCCCGGCGCCGGCCCGCGTCCCGGTTCGGTGGTTCTCGCCGGGTTCGGTGGCAGGAGGCACCGAACGCGGCTGGATGCACCGAACCCGCGGACGGCGGGCCGCGCCCGGGTCAGAGCGAGGGCACGACCTGCGACAGGACGCCGATCGCGAGGGCGAGCCCCGCGAGCACGGTCACGTCCACGGCGCGCCGCCGCACGACCAGGGCCGCCGGCGACTTCCGCACGACCGCACGGACGACCGCGCAGCAGGCGAGGAAGCAGGCCAGGGCGAGGGCGCCCGTCGGGGTGCCGGCCGCGAGCGAGAGGGCGACGCAGAACAGCACCGCGCCGGCGATCACCCACAGCGACCAGTTCCGGTCGGCGGCCAGGGACGCGCGCGCGATCGCGCGCGGGTCGAGCGGCTCCCCGTCGGGGCCGAACCGCTCGTCCTCGGGGGACGGCCGGTCGACGGGCGGGGTCAGCGGCGGGAGCGCGGGCGGGTCGGCGGCGGGCGCGGACGCGGTCCGTGCGGCGGGCGGCACGGCGCCGTCGTGGGTCACGCGCGTCTCCCTCCCGCGGCGCGCGAGGAGCCGCGCACCGTCACCGCCGAGGCTACCGCGCCCCGCCCGCACGCCCGGCGCGGCCCGCGTCGCCGCAGGCTACGGTGGCCGGGTGCCTGAAGCCGGTCCCGCCGCCGCCCGCCCCGACCCCGGCCCCGGGACGCCCGGCCCGCCGGGCTCGGTCGTGGTGGTGGGCGCCGGCATCGCGGGCGCCCGGACGGTGCTCGAGCTGCGGGCCCAGGGCTTCGACGGCCGGGTGACGATGCTCGGCGCCGAGGGGGTCGCACCGTACGACCGGCCGCCGCTCTCCAAGCACCTGCTCGACCGGCCCGCGCCCGCGTGGCTGGCCGACGAGCTCGGCGCCGACGCGCTCGCCGCCGCCGACGACGTCCGGCTGGCCGCACCCGCGACGAGCCTCGCGGTCGACGACGACGGCGTCCGGGTCGGGACGGCGGCGGGCGACGTGGCCGCCGACGCGGTCGTCGTGGCCACCGGGGCCGCCGCCGTCCGGCCGCCCGCGTGGGAGCACGCGGTGACGCTGCACACCGCGGCGGACGCCGAACGGCTGCGCGCCGCGCTCGGGTTCCCGCACGGGCTCGCCGCGACCGGCGGCCCGGCGGCGGGCGGTCTGGCGACGGGCGGCCCAGCGACCGCCAGCCCGGAGACCGGCAACCCGACCACGGGCAGCCCGGCGACCGGCCGCCCGGACGAGGGAGGTCCCGGCGCGACCGCCGCGGACACCGCCACCGCCCGGCGGCTCGTCGTCGTCGGCGCGGGCTGGGTCGGTGCGGAGGTGGCGACGGTCGCCGCCGCGGCCGGCGTGGACGTGACCGTCGTCGAGGCCCGCGAGGCGCCGCTGATGACCGCGCTCGGCGCGGAGGTCGGCGCGCTGACGGTGCCGTGGTTCGCCCGGGCGGGCGTCCGGCTGCGGACCGGGGTGTCCGTCGCCGCGGTCGAGCCCGGCGCGGTGCGGCTGGCCGACGGGTCGGTGCTGCCGGCGGACGTGGTGCTCGCCGCCATCGGCGCGCGCCCGGCGACGGGCTGGCTGGCGGGCGCGCTGCCGCTGGAGCCCGACGGGTCGGTGGCCGTGGACGAGCGGCACGCCCCCGTCGGCGGGTCGTGGCGGGTGCGGGTGGTCGGGGACGCGGCCCGACGCCGGTCCGCCCGGCACGGCTGGGTGCCGGGCGGGCACTGGGACGCCGCGCTGCGCGGCCCGGCCGTCGCGGTCGCCGGGCTGCTCGGCCGGCAGGCCACCGAGTCGGACCTCGCCCCGTACGTGTTCTCGACGCAGCTGGGGCACGAGCTCGCGCTCTACGGGCTGCAGGGCGCCGGGGACGACGTGGTGCTGCGCGGCGACCCCGCCGGCGACGACGGCTGGACCGCGCTGTGGTTCGCCCCGGGTCACCCCGAGGGGACCGGCACGCTGACGGCGGTGTTCGCGGTCGACCGGCCCCGGGACGTGGGGGCCGCGCGCCGGCTGCTGGCGGGCGCCGCGCTCCCGGTGCTCGACCGGGCGCGGGCGGCCGACCCCGCGGTGCCGCTGGCCAAGGCCCTCGCGGGCTGAGGCCCGGCCCGGTCGCCCCGCGCGCGGCCCGGTTCCAGCGGTCTGCGTCCCCGCACTAGGGGGCGGTCGTCTCCGTAGCCGACGCGGACGGCTCCTGGGACGCACCCTCGATGGGCGACTCCGTCGGCGACGCGCTCGGCGAGGCGGACGCCTCGGCCTCCGCGGCCTCCGCGGCGAGCTGCGTGCTCACCTCCTCGATGAACGCGAGCAGCGCGTCGGCGTCGCCGAGGTCGCCGGTGTACTGCTGGCCGCCGACCAGCACGACCGGGCTCGTGGTGACGCTGCCGACGTCGTACGGCACGGAGTCGGCCGCGCGGGTGGTCGCCTCCTGCGCCCAGTCGGTGAAGTCGCCGTTCGTCACGCAGTCCGCGACGGCCGTGTCGGTCACGCCGGCGTTCTGCACGAGCGCGACCAGGTCGTCATCGGTGAGGCCGTCCTCGTCGAGGTCCGGCTGCGCCGCGAGCAGGGCGTCGTGCACGGCGAGCACGCTGTCCGGGGCGGTGTCGGCCACGCACGCGAGCGCCCCGGCGGCACGGGCGGAGTAGTCGCCCGTGGTCTGCATGGTGCCGAGCAGCGAGTCGTCGGCGGACGCGGAGGCGGTCGCGGACGGTGCCGGGGACGCCGTCGCGGAGGGCGACGGCGAGGCGCCCGTGCCCGTGCTCACCGCCGCGCCGTCGAGCAGCGCCAGCGGGTGGATCTCGAGCGTCGCGTACCCCGCGGTCACCCACTGCTCGACCGACGCCGAGTTCGCCGCCCAGAACGTCTCGGCCTCGGGCGACCGGTAGTCGAGGTAGAGCACGAGGTCGAGCACGCCGCTGCTCCGGTCCACCACCGTCGCGACCGGCGACGCCCCCGGGTCGAGCGCGCTCGTCCGGCTCGCCGCCACCGCGCTGCCGTCGCCGGTGAGCACCACCCCGTCGGACAGCATGTTGTGCGGGCCGACCTGCCCCGCGCGGACCGACGCCTGCACCGCGAGCGCCGCGATCACGCCCACCGCGACGACGGCCGTCCCCGCGCCGGCCCAGCCGAGCCGCCTGTTGCGCCGGCGGCGCCGCGCCTGGCGCTCGCGCTCGAGGCGCGCGAGCTCCCGGGCGAGCGCCTTGCGGTCCTTCTTGGGCAGCTTCTCCTGGGCCGGGGGTCGAGAGCTCATCGGTCGCTTCCTGTGCGGGGGTCGGGCGCCGGGGCCCGCCACCGCACCGCGGCGCCGCACCCACCGGCGCCGACGCTCCCGCCCGCACCTGCCGGGACGCTGGGCCGCACCTGGGCGCACCCTGTGCGTCCCGGCGGCGCCCGTCAGGCCCGGCGGAAGCGGAGGGTGACGAGCTGGAACGGCCGGAGGTCGAGCGCGACCGCCGCGCCCGCCGCCCCGGCCGCCCCAGCGGCCTCGTCGCCGGCCCCGGCCAGCACGGCCCGCGGCTCGACCTCGCGCTCGAGCAGGTCCACCTCGGCCACCCCGGCGGCGTCGAAGCCCGCGGTCATAGTCGCCCGTGCCCGCCCGCCGTGCGCCTCGTACAGCCGGACGACCACGTCGCCCGACCCGTCGTCCGCGAGCTTGACCGCCTCGACGACCGCCCCCGGCCCGTCGACGGTCACCAGCGGCGCGACGTCCCGGCCGCCGCGGACCTCGCGCACCGGCAGGTTCGCCCGGTACCCGTCGACGACCGCCTCGGGGATGCCCGCGCCGACGTGCAGCACCGACAGGAACCGGTGCCGGCCCTGATCGGCCTCGGGGTCCGGGAACAGCGGCGCGCGCAGCAGCGACTGCCGGAGCACGGTGGCGGTGCCGCCGTCCTCGCCGACCGCGCGCGTGACGTCGTGGCCGTAGGTCGCGTCGTTGGCGACCGAGACCCCGTACCCCGGCTCGCCGACGTGCAGCCAGCGGTGCGCGCAGATCTCGTACCGCGCCTCGTCCCAGGAGGTGTTGGTGTGCGTCGGCCGGTGCACGTGGCCGAACTGGGTCTCCGCCGCGGACCGGTCGGCGTGCACGTCGAGCCCGAACGCGAGCTTGAGCAGCCGCTGCCGCTCGTGCCAGTCGACCTCGGTGACGATCTCGACCGCGCGGGTGCCGGGCCGGAAGGTCAGCTCCTGCACGATCGTGGAGTCGCCGACGGTGCGCGAGGTGCGGACGACGGCGCGGTCGGGCTTCTCGGCGACCACCTCGAGCGTGTCGGCGTCGAGCAGGTCCTCGACGGTCCGCCGGTACTCGGCGTCGATGTCCCAGGCGTCCCACTGCCGGGGCACGTCGCGGTGCACCTGCAGCAGGTTCGCCAGGTGCCCGGGCGCGACGGCCTCCCGGTCGGCGGCCAGGTCGCGCACGGACGCGAGCTGCCCGCCGGGCGTGAACCGCACGTCGAGCGCGTCGGTGCGCACCCGCAGGGCGTCGCCCTCGCGCAGCACCTCGACCGCGCCGGCCGGGCCGCCGACCGCGCCGTCGACCGCCACCGTCCCGCCCAGCGCCGGCACGCCGTCCCGCGCGTGCGGCGCCGCGTTCAGCCGCACCGTCCGGTCGCCGTCGCCGACCAGGGCCGCGAGCGCCGCGTCGATCAGGACCGTCGCCCGCGCCTCGACGTCGGCGTACGCCTCCTCCGCCTGCCGGTACACCCACCCGATCGACGACCCGGGCAGGATGTCGTGGAACTGGTGCAGCAGCACGACCCGCCACAGCGCGCGCAGCTCGTCCGCCGGGTAGGCGGCGCCGGTCCGGACCGTCGCCGTCGCTGCCCACAGCTCGGCCTCCCGGAGCAGGTGCTCGCTGCGCCGGTTGCCGCGCTTGG
Source organism: Cellulomonas sp. GbtcB1 (assembly GCF_019091725.1). NCBI lineage: Bacteria > Bacillati > Actinomycetota > Actinomycetes > Micrococcales > Cellulomonadaceae > Cellulomonas > Cellulomonas sp. GbtcB1. The sequence goes on from NZ_JAGXJG010000071.1 coordinate 5,931, forward strand.
TCCGCGCCTGCGAGGTGTAGGTGCCGCGGTGGTACTCGAGGTACATCTCCCCCGACCACGCCGCGGGCGGCCCCCCGGCGTCGGCCAGCTCGGCCTCGGCGCGCGCGAAGAACGCGTTCGGCGACCCCAGCTCCACCTCGGGCAGCCCGCCGAGCGACCGAGCCCGGTCGGCCGCCGCCAGCATCTCGCGCGTGGGCCCGCCGCCGCCGTCGCCCCAGCCGAACGGCACCAGCGACTCCGTGGCGACGTCCTTGTCCGCGAAGTTCCGCTCGGCGTGCGCGAGCTCCTTCGGCGACAGGTCGGAGTTGTAGGTGTCGACCGGCGGGAAGTGCGCGAGCACGCGGGACCCGTCGATGCCCTCCCAGTGGAAGGTGTGGTGCGGCATCCGGTTGGTGTCGTTCCAGGACAGCTTCTGCGACAGGAACCACCGCGACCCCGCGGCCCGCACGATCTGCGGCAGCGCGCCCGTGTAGCCGAACGAGTCCGGCAGCCACACGTCCTGCGTCTCGACCCCGAGCTCGTCGAGGAAGTACCGCTTGCCCTCGACCATCTGCCGGGCCAGCGCCTCGCCGCCGGGCATGTTGGTGTCCGACTCGACCCACATGCCGCCGACGGGCACGAACTGGCCGGCGGCGACCTTCTCCTTGATCCTCCCGAACAGCTCCGGGTGCCGCTCGGCCACCCACGCGTACTGCTGCGCCGACGAGCACGCGAACACGAAGTCCGGCCGCTCGTCCATCAGCGCGACGACGCTGGCGAAGGTCCGCGAGCACTTCCGGACCGTCTCCCGCGCCGGCCAGAGCCAGGCGGAGTCGATGTGCGCGTGCCCGGTCGCGAGCACCCGGTGCCCGCCCGGCGCCGCCGGCACGTCGAGCACGGGTCGCAGCACCGCCCGGCCAGCCGCGGCGGTCCCGGCGACGTCGGCCGGGTCGACCGCGTCCACGACCAGGTCCAGCGCGCGCACCACCCGCGCGTACCGGGTCGAGGCCGGGTCGACGACCTCGACCAGCCCGAGCACCGCGAGCAGGTCCTGCCACAGCTCCCAGACCTCGACGTCCCGCAGCACCACCTCGGCGGACCGCAGCGCGTACAGCGGGTCCGTGCCGGCGGTGAGCGGGTCGCCGAGCGGCGTCGGCCCGTACCAGGTGCTGCTGCCGACGTCCGGGTTGCCCGCGGCCTCGACGTAGACGTCGACCCGGTCCTCGGACCACGGCACCGCCTGGTTCCGCGGTGACAGCCCCTTGACGGCGACTCCGTCCGGTCGGAGCACGAGGCCCTCCGCCTGGAAGCCCGGCTGCGTCGTCGTGAACCCGAGGTCGATCGCGAGCTCGACCGCGTGCCGGCCGGCGCGCACCTCGTCGGAGCCGAGCCAGCCCGCCGGCACGTCGCCGGTCATCCGGAACCACGTCGTGCTCCACGGCGCACCCCACGGCGTCCCGGGCGGCGCCGCGGCGTACTCCTGCGCGGTGGCCGTGTCGAACGGCACCGGCTCCCCCGGCGCGGTCCAGGCGGTGACGTCGAGCGGCGCGCGGCCGGCGACGACCGCCGGGGCGAGCCGCTCGTGCAGGAACCGCTGGACGCGCTGGACGACGGCGGCGGAGTGCTCGACGGGCATGGTGGACCTTCCTGACGGCGTGCGGTGATCGAGTCGAGAGGGCGGGGGGCGTCAGCCCTTGACGGCCCCGGACATGGCGAACGAGCCCCCGGAGAACCGCTGCACCAGCAGGTACAGCACCAGGACGGGGACGGAGTAGAGGATCGAGAACGCCGCGAGCCGGCCGTACGCGACCGTCCCGTAGGTGCCGAAGAAGCTGTAGATCGCGACGGCAGCGGGCTGGTTGTCCGGCGAGAACAGCAGCACGAACGGGACGAAGAAGTTCCCCCACGCCTGCGTGAACACGAAGATGAACACCACGGCGATGCCCTGGCGCATCAGCGGGACCACGATCCGGCGCAGCGCGGTCATGGACCCCGCGCCGTCGACCCAGGCGGCCTCCTCCAGGGACACCGGCACGGAGTCCATGAAGTTCTTGGTCATCCAGATCGCCATCGGCAGCGACGTCGCCGCGAGGAAGAAGATCGTCCCGGGCACCGAGTCGAGCAGCCCCAGGTACACGAACAGCGCGTAGACCGGGACCATCATCGCCGTGATCGGCAGGCAGGTGCCGAACAGGATCGAGTAGAGGAACGGCTTGCGGAACCGCATCTGGTAGCGGGACAGCGGGTAGGCGGCGAGCACCGACGCCAGCACCGTGAGCACGCCGGTGCCGAGGGACAGCACGAGCGAGTTCCACAGCGGCCGGAAGGTGGCCTCCCAGGTGAGGATCTCGGTGAAGTTGTCCGTGGTGATCGACTCGGGCAGCTTGACCGACACGGTCGCGGCGGGGTCGAGCGACGCCAGGACGATCCACGCGAGCGGGACCAGGAACGCGATGCCGACCAGCACCAGGGCGAGCGTGACGAGCAGCCGGCCGGTGCGGCGCCGGGGCGACGCGACGGACGGGACGTTGCGTCCGGCGCGCCGGCGGGCCGACGACGCGACCGGGGCGGTGGGGGCAGTGAGCGCGGCCATCAGTCCACCTCCGGCTTGAGCACGCGGATGTACACGATCGAGAACACGGCCCCGACCAGGAGCGTCACGGTCGCGATCGCCGTGCCGTAGCCGACCTGCGCGAACTTGAACGCCTCCTGGTAGGCCAGCACGGGCAGCGTCGAGGAGTCAGTGCCGGGCCCGCCGCCGGTCATCACCCAGATCAGGGTGAACACCGCGAGGGTCTGCAGGGTCGTGAGCATGAGGTTGGTCGAGATCGACCGGCGGATCATCGGCAGCGTGATCCGGAAGAACCGCTGCGGGCCGGTGGCGCCGTCGATGGCGGCCGCCTCCGTGACGTCCGGCGGCACCTCGGACAGCGCGGCGCCGTAGACCATCATCGAGAACGCGGTCCCGCGCCAGATGTTCGCCAGGATCACCGCGAGCATCGGCACCGAGATGAGCCAGGTCGGGCCCTCGAGCCCGAACCACCCGAGCACCTGGTTGAGCGTGCCGTCGGTGGAGAAGAACGCGTACAGCGCGAACGCCGCGACGATCTCCGGCAGCACCCACGCCACGACGACCAGCGCCGACACCACCGCGCGCAGCGGCTTCGCGGCGGCCCGGAGCAGCAGGGCGAGCGCCATGCCGAGCACGTTCTGCCCGATCACGGCCGACGCCCCGACGAACACCACCGTCAGGACGACGGCCTTCCAGAAGCCGTCGTCGGTGAGCAGCTCGGCGTAGTTGTCCAGGCCCACGAACTCCGGGTTCGCCGCCTTGTAGCCGGTCAGCGCCTGGTTGGTCAGCGAGCCGTAGAACGACCACAGCACCGGGCCGGCCAGGAACACCAGCATGAGCGCGACCGCGGGCAGCAGCGGCAGCAGCCGCAGCGCGGTCCGGCCGGGCCGGCGACGGGGGCGGCGGAACCCGCCCCCCGCCGCCGGCAGGGCCGGCGTGGCGGTCGTCATCAGCCGGCGGCCTGCGTCGCGTCGTCGCCCACGATGGACGCCAGCCCCTCGTCGTAGGTGGCCGCCGCCTCCTCGGCCGTCGCCTGCCCGGTCGCCACCGACTCCGCGGCCACCTGGATGTTCGACGAGATCTGCGAGTAGTCCGGGGTCGCCGGGCGGAAGTGCGTGTAGTCGACCAGCGAGCTGAAGAACTCGAACGACGGGTTGAAGCCCAGGTACTCCGGGTCCTCCGCGACGTCGGTGCGCACCGCGATCTGGCTGTTCTCGGTGTCGTACTTGAGCGAGTTCTCCTTGTTCAGCGCCGTGGCGATGAAGTCGAACGCCGCCTGCGGGTCGCCCGCGTGCGCGCCGACCGCGAGGGTCCAGCCGCCGGACATCGAGGTGAAGCCGGGCTCCTGCCCGTCCTGGGTGGGCATCGCGGCCATGCCCAGGGTGTCCTCCCACTCGGGCCAGGCGTTGTCGCCGGTGATCCAGCCGCCGGGCAGCCACGAGCCGTCGACCGCCATCGCCAGCTTGCCCTGCGGCAGCAGCTCGGTGGCGACGCGGGCGCCGACCGACGCGTCGAGCGCGATGTCCAGCGACGGCGCGAGGCCCTCGCCGTAGATCGTCTCGAGGAACGCCAGCGAGTCGGTGAAGCCCTGCGAGCCGGTGATCCACTTCTGGGTGTCGGCGTCGTAGAGCTCGTCGTCGGTGCCGTAGAGCAGCATCTCGAAGCCCTGCATCGTCGTGGCCTCGCCCGCGGCCTTGCCGGCGTACACGTTGATCGGGGTGACGTCGGGCAGCTTGTCCTTGATCGTGCGCGCGGCGGAGAGGATGTCGTCCCAGCTCTCCGGCTGCCAGTCGGTCGGGAGGCCGGCCTGCTGGAACAGGTCCTTGTTGTAGTAGAGCCCGCGGGTGTCGGTGCCCATCGAGACGCCGTAGACCTTGCCGTCGTCGCCGAGCCCGGCCTGCCGGGCGGTGTCCGGGAACTGGTCCCAGTCCTCCCACGCCTCGACGTACTCGTCGATCGGCTGCAGGTACCCCGCCGCGGCGTCCGAGCGGATCTGGAACGTGTCCTCGTAGATGACGTCGGGCGCGGTGTCGGGCGACCCGTTCATCAGCGCGAGCTTGGTGAAGTACTGGTCCTGCTCCGCCTCGATCGGCACGAGGTCGACGGTCATGCCCTCGTTCGCGGCCTCGTACTCGGACTTGGCCTTCTGCAGCAGGTCGTCGAGCTGCACGAACTGCGCGGTCTTCTGGTACGCGACGGTGATCGTCGAGTCGTCGGCGGCGCTGTCGCCACCCCCGCTGCTGCACGCGGCGGTGAGGCCGAGCGCGACGACGGCCCCGGTTGCGATGACGGTCCTCTGGAGACGCATGGATGCTCCTTTGCTCCACGTGCACGGCCCCGGGCGGCGCTGCCCCGGACTCGATAACTACAACGTCTGGATGAATTGCTGTCAAGGGTCAGGCGCGCGCCGAGACGCAACCGTGACGCGCGCCCGCCGGGCGCGACGGCGCCCGTCCTGCGCGACGAGGGCGTCACACGGCGACGAGGTCGGCACATGGCGACGAGGTCGTCGCACCCCGGCGAGGTCGTCACGCACGAGGGACGACCTCGTCGCGTCCTGACGACCTCACGGGGCCGCGGGCGTCAGCTGACCAGCAGCAGGTCCGTCGGGCGCGGGGTGAACGCGCGGCCCAGCAGGATGCACCCCGCGCCGACCGCCCCGACCTGGGGCCCGAACGCCGAGGACGCGACGGTGAGCGCGTGCCCTCCGGGGACGACGTGCGCCGCGATCTCGGCCTCCAGCGCCGCGGCGGCGTGCGGGGCGATCCGGTCCCACAGCGGGCCGCCGACCAGCACGGCCGGGACGTCGAGCAGGTCGGTGAGCACCCCCGCGGCCATGCCGACCCGCCGGCCCGCGAGCGCGAGCACCTCCCGCGCGCCGGGGTGCCCCGCGTCCGCAGCGGCGCACAGCGCGGTCACCGCGTCGTCCACCGCGCGCGGGTCGGTGCCGTCGCCCCAGCCGGGGAGGTCGACGCCCGCCGCGCGCCCCTGCTCCGCGAGCGCCTCCGCCCGCAGCACCGCGCCCAGGCAGCCGCGCCGGCCGCACCAGCACCGGGCACCCTCGGGGTCGGCGACGAGGTGCCCCGACTCCCCCGCGTTGCCGGACACGCCGCGCACCACCTCGTCGTGCAGCACCGTCGACACGGCGACGCCGGTGCCGAGGTAGAAGAACACGAAGTCCGACGCGTGCTCGCCGGGGTGCCACAGGTGGGCGCTCGCCGCGGCGATCACGTCCTTGTCCAGCACCGCGCGCAGGCCCGTGCGCTCCGCCACCGCGTCCCGCAGCGGCACGTCGTGCCACCCCGGCAGGTGGGGCGGGTCGAGCACCACGCCCGCCTCGACGTCGATCGGCCCGGGCGCCGCGATGCCGACGCCGAGCACGCGGTCGCGCTCGACGCCGGCGGCGCCGATGAGGCCCTCGATCTCGGCCACCAGGCCGGCGACCACCGCCTCGGGATCCTCCGGGACCGGCGTCGGCACCTGCGCCCGCGCGACCACGGCGCCCGACAGGTCGAGCAGCACGAACGTCATGGTCGCGGGGTCCAGGTGCACGCCGACCGCGAACCGGCTGCCCGCGGCGAGCCGCAGCAGCGTGCCCGGGCGGCCGGGGCCGCGGCGCGCCGCCTCGCCCTCCTCGACCACCAGGCCGAGGTCGAGCAGGCGGCGCGCCACGTTGGTCACGGTCTGCGGGGACAGCCCGGTGCGCCGGGCCACCTCCGCGCGGGCGAGGCCCCCGCCGGCGCGCCGGACGACGTCCAGCACGACCGTCTGGTTGAAGTCGCCCATCCGCGGCAGGTTGGTCCCGCGACGCATCGTGCCTCCGTCCGTCCGCCGGGCGACCGGGGCGCGGCGGCGCGCCCCGGTCGGCTGGTCGCATCATGGCAGACGGCCGGCCACCCCTTCGCGCGCGGCCACCGCGGCGGCCCGGGCGCGGGCCCGCACCAGCCAGGTGCCGCCGCCGACCGCGGCGAGCGCCGCGAGCAGGCCGAGCAGCAGCTGCGCGCCCGTGACGGCCAGGGGGCCGCCGGTGCCCGCGCCCGGGCCGGAGGCCGCGGCGTCGCGGTCCGGGCTGCCGTCGCCGGGGGTCCCGGCCGGGTCGCCACCGCCCGGGGCGCCGGGCGCGCCAGGACCCGGGTCGACGGGGGCAGCGCCGTCGGCGGCCCGGACCAGCACCGCCACGGTCCGCGCGGGTACCGTCACGGTCCCGCTCGCCGCGTCCCAGGTGGTCGTCCGGACCACGTCGTCGCCGCCCGCGGCCTGCACCGGCGACAGCGCGTAGGTCGCGCCGGCCAGCGCCGGGAGCTCCTGCGTCACGGCGTCCGGGGACGCGTTGAACACCACGAGCAGGCCGTCGAGGTCCGCGTCGACGTCGGGGCCGACCGTGTCGTCCACGTGCATCACGATCACGCCCGGGGTGGCGTCCGCCCCGGCGTCGGGGAACGTCAGCTTCTGCCGGATCAGGTCGGCGTCGCCGAGCCGGAACAGCGGGGTGGAGAACCGCAGCCGCAGCAGGTCGTCCGCCGCCGCGCGGGCCGTGGCGATGTGCGCGGCGGTCGGCTTGAGCGCCGGGTCGGCGAGCAGCGGGCGCATCGGGTCCCACTTCTCGGCGTTCGCCCACGCGCCCGGCAGGCCGCGGCCGAAGCCGTTGTCCTGGCCCGTCCAGTCGATGGCGTTGAACCAGTCGCCCGAGTCGTAGCTGTCCCGGTCGAGCGACTTGGACCGCAGCTGGTCCGTGCCGGCGTGCCAGAACGACACCGTCTGGGACAGGGCCGCCGTGGCCTGCGACAGCGTGTTCATCCGCACCCGGTCGTCCATCGAGGTGGTCTGCGGCAGCTTGATCGTCAGCAGGTCGAACAGCGTCTCGTTGTCGTGCGCGTCGACGTAGCTGACCACCTCCTCGGGCGAGTCCGCGTACCCGGCCGGCGCCCCGCGGTAGTCGATCTGGTCGCCACGCAGCACCTCCCCGGTGTGCGTCGGCAGCAGGTAGTCGCGCAGGTTGCCGGCCAGCCCGAGCCGGACCACGTCGGTCGCGAGGCCGAGGTCCTCGAACTCGGCGGCCGACCCCGTGTTCACCGAGGCCGCGTCACCGAGCTGCGCCTGCTGCCCGTTCGGGTCGGTCGCCAGGCCGGTGCCGAAGCCCTGCGTGAACATCGACGAGCCCTCGACCGGCGACCCGCCGTGCACCGCGTCGCGGAGCCGGTCGGAGAACGTGCCGATCCCGGTGCCGCCGAGCTGCCCCTGCGTGGCCTGCTCGAACAGCGCGTTGCCGGCGACCTCGCCGAAGTCCCAGCCCTCGCCGTACAGGTACACCGCCGAGCCGTCGACGCCGTCCGCCTCGACGGTCAGCGCGTCCAGCGCCGCCCGCACGGCCAGCATGTTCGCCCTCGAGTGGTGGCCCATGAGGTCGAACCGGAAGCCGTCGACCCTGTAGTCCCGGGCCCAGGTGACCACCGAGTCGACCATGAGTTTCTCGGCCATGGCGTGCTCGGTCGCGACGTTCTGGCAGCAGGTGCTGGTCTGCACCTGGCCGGTGCCGTCGAGCCGGTGGTAGTACCCGGGCACGACCCGGTCCAGCACCGACGTCGCGTCCTGCCCGCTCGCCGCGGTGTGGTTGAACACCTGGTCGAGGACGACACCCAGCCCCATGTCGTGCAGCGCCCCGACCATGGTGCGGAACTCGGCGACGCGGGCGCCGCCGTCCGGGTCGGTGGCGTAGGAGCCCTCGGGCGCGGTGAAGTGCCACGGGTCGTAGCCCCAGTTGAAGCCGTCGCGCTCGCGGATCGCGCCGACGGCGGCCTGCTGCTCCGTGCCCGCCGGGCCGAACCCCGTGAGGTCGCCGGTCACCGCCTGGGCGGCCCGGTCCTCCTCGATCGACGCGATGTCGAACGTCGGCAGCAGGTGCACGGTGGTCAGCCCCGCGTCCGCGAGCTCGCGCAGCCGCGCGGTGCCGTCCGAGTCCCGGGCGAACGCCAGGTAGGTGCCGCGCTCGGCCTCGGGCACGGTCTGGTCGGCGATCGAGAAGTCGCGGACGTGCAGCTCGTAGATGGTGTGGTCCACGGCCCGCTCGACGACGGGCCGGGCCGTGTCGGCCCACAGCGCCGGGCGGTACGCCGGATCGGTCAGGTCGACCGCGACGGCGTGCGTGGAGTTCAGCGTCAGGGCGACGGCGTACGGGTCGGTGACGACGTTGGTCTCGATCCGGCCGGTCGACGGCACGTAGACCTCGACCTCGTACCGGTAGCGGGCGCCGGACCATGAGGGGTCACCGGTGACGGACCAGGTGCCGTCGGCGGCGCGGGTGGTCACGACGCGGGTCGAGGCGGTCGCGAGGTCCGCGCCGGGCGCCCAGGTCAGCAGCGTGACGTCCCGCGCCGTCGGGGCCCAGAGCCGGAAGGTCGGGGTGCCGCCGGACCAGGTGACCCCGAGGTCCGCGTCGGCGGCCGAGGCGTACAGGTCGTCGAGCACGCCCGGGACCTGGACGCCGGTGAGGGCGGTCAGCCCGTCCGCGTCCGCCTGGGAGACCTGGACCTCGCCGGTGAGCAGCGCGGCCGCGTCCGTCCCGGGCGCGACGCGGAGCGCGACGGCGCCCGCGAGCGCCGGGAAGTCGGCGCGCACGTCCGCGGGCAGCCCCGCGGCGTCGTAGGTCAGCGGGACCTCGCCGGCGCCCGCGGGCCCGGTCACCGCGCCGTCGGTCACGCCGATCCCGCCCTCGGCCGCGTGGTGCAGCGCCCAGGTCAGGTCCGTCGGGTCGGCGCCGCCGAGCAGGTCGCGCGGCCAGGCGAGCAGGTCGGCGCGCACCCAGTGCGCCCGCTGCTGCCCGACGCCCGTGAGAGGCGGGTTCTCGACGGTGATCTCCAGCAGGTGCGTCGCGACGTCGTACGCGAACGACACCTGCTCGCCGTCGGACGTCGCGAACGTGTAGTTGTCGCCGCCCACCGCGCCTCCCTGGCCGTAGTTGACGTCCCACGACATCCCGTGGGCGACCTTGACCTGGTACGAGCCTGCCGGGATCTGCGTCGTCGACCACTCGTACACGCCGTCGCCGTCCGAGTCCTTGGCCCAGGTGGCGAGGCAGTCGGGGGCCCAGTCGCCGGGGCAGCCGACCTCGGACTGGTACGAGCCGGGCAGCGTCACGACCGGCCCCTGGGCGGTGTTCTGGAAGTCGCCGGACACCGGGTCCCAGTAGAACGTCACGTCGACGGGCGCGCCCCCCGGGTCGCCGGGCACCGTGTACGCCACGTTCGCGCCGCCCACGACGCCGCCGGCGCCGTAAGCCACGTCCCACGTCCCGTCGAGGGCGACCTTGTACTCGTAGTCGCCCGGCGGCAGCGCGAACGTGCCCTCCCAGACGCCGTCGGGGCGCTCGGCGAGCTGGGCGTCGTCGCAGTCGGGCTGCCAGTCGCCGGTGCAGCCCATCGCGGTGTTGTGGCTGCCGGGGACGGACACGGAGGTGAACGTGGGCGCCGGGTCGGCGGCCACGGCGTCCGCGGGGTCGTCCGCGCCGGCGGTCGCGGCGCCGGAGACCAGCAGCGCGCCGGCGGCCAGCAGGGCCAGGACGCGGCGCCGGGCGCCGCGGGGTTCGAGGGGTGTCCGGGGCGCCACGGAAGGGCGCCTGCGGGCGTGCGTCATCACAGGACTCCATCGTCGGGGGTGAGCGTCAGCAGCGCGGCTACCTGCGACTGTATCCGCTTGCAGAAAGGTGCTGCAACGATTTGCAGGTACCGGCTGCGGCCCCGACGGCACGAGGCCTACGCCTTCCGGCGCGACCCCCCGAGATCTCGGGGGGCGCGGCCGGAAGCCGTGGGCCTCGTGCGGGACCGCCCCGTGTCAGTGGGCGAAGTGGCGCGTACCCGTCAGGTAGAGGGTCACGCCCGCCGCGGCCGCCGCCGCGACGACCTCCTCGTCGCGGACCGAGCCGCCCGGCTGCACGACCGCGCGCACGCCGGCGTCCAGGAGCACCTGGAGGCCGTCGGCGAACGGGAAGAACGCGTCCGAGGCCGCGACCGCGCCGCGCGCCCGCTCGGCGTCGCCCGCGTTCGCCCGCTCGACCGCGAGCCGGCACGAGTCGACCCGGTTGACCTGGCCCATGCCCACGCCGACGGACGCGCCGCCGTCCGCCAGAAGGATCGCGTTCGACTTCACGGCCCGCACCGCGCGCCACGCGAACGCCAGGTCCGCGAGCGTGGCGGGGTCGGCGGCCTCCCCCGCGGCGAGCGTCCAGGTCGTCGGGTCGTCGCCCTCCGCGCCGATGCGGTCGACCTGCTGCATGAGCAGCCCGCCGCTGATCGGCCGGAGCTCGACGCCCGCGGACGGCGCGCCCTCGACCACGAGGAGGCGGATGTTCTTCTTCCGGCTCAGCACCTCGAGCGCCTCCGGCTCGTACGCCGGCGCGACGACGACCTCGGTGAACACCTCGGCGATCTGCTCCGCCGCCGCGCGGGTCACCGTGCCGTTGGCCGCGATCACGCCGCCGAACGCCGAGACAGGGTCGCAGGCGTGCGCCTTCGCGTGCGCGTTCGCGATGTCCGCGCCGACCGCGATGCCGCACGGGTTCGCGTGCTTGATGATCGCGACCGCCGGGCCGTCGTGGTCGTGCGCCGCGCGCCAGGCCGCGTCCGCGTCGACGTAGTTGTTGTACGACATCGCCTTGCCGTGCAGCTGCTGCGCCTGCGCGAGCCCGGCCGCGCCGTACCCGGAGGTGTAGACCGCGGCGCGCTGGTGCGGGTTCTCGCCGTAGCGCAGCACGTCCGCACGGTCCCAGGTCGCGCCGACCCAGGCCGGGAAGCCGGTGCTGACGCCGTCGACCTCGTCGGTCGTGGTGGCGACGTTGCCCATCCAGGACGCCACCGCGACGTCGTAGGTGGCGGTGTGCACGAACGCCTGCGCGGCGAGCCGGGTGCGCTCGGCCAGCGTGAAGCCGCCGCCCTGCACCGCGGCGACGACCTCGTCGTACCGGGCGGGGTCCACGACGACCGCGACGCTCGGGTGGTTCTTCGCCGCGGCGCGGACCATCGACGGGCCGCCGATGTCGATCTGCTCGACGCACTCGTCCGGGGTCGCGCCCGAGTCGACCGTCTGCGTGAACGGGTACAGGTTGACGACGACCAGCTCGAACGGGGCGACGCCCAGCTCGTCGAGCTGCGCCAGGTGCTCCGGGCGGCGGGTGTCGGCGAGGATGCCGGCGTGCACGCGCGGGTGCAGCGTCTTCACGCGGCCGTCCAGGCACTCGGGGAAGCCGGTCAGCTCCTCGACCCGGGTGACGGGCACGCCGGCGGACGCGATCGTCCCGGCGGTCGACCCGGTGGACACGAGCTCGACGCCCGCGGCGTGCAGGGCGGTCGCGAGCTCGACCAGGCCGGACTTGTCGTAGACGGACAGCAGCGCGCGGCGCACCGGGCGGCGGGTGCTCTCCGCGGTCGGGTCGGCGACGGGCTCGACGGGCGGCAGGGCGTGGGACATGGCGGTCCTCCGTGTGGTCGGTCGGGCACCACGGGGGTGCCGCTCGGGACCTGCGCACCCAGGCGGACGGTGCATCGGCGGGACTGCCTCGGCCGCTCCCTGGTGGTCAGTTCCACCTCGACGCCAGTCACGACCGGGGACGAGCCTAGCCGACCGCGCCGCCGGCGTCGGCGGCTCAGTCCGTCCGGCGGCCCTTGGCGAAGTACGCGATCGGGCCGACCCAGTTGACCAGGATCGCGAGGCCCCAGGCGGCCTTCGGGCCGTTGACCTGCGCCGGCGGCCGCTTCGCCAGGTCGCGGTAGGCCGCGGCCGTGAGCGCGAGCTGCGCCGCGGTGAGGACCACCGTGCCCACCTTGCGACGCGTGCTGAGCTCGGACCAGTGCTTCCCCGCGCGTGCGTGTCCCATGGCCCGACGCTACGCGGGCGCCTCGCCGCGCGGCAGGGGCCGGAGGTCCCGCACCGGGTGCGGCCCTAGCCGACGGTGACGGTCCGGCCGTCGACGGTCAGCCCGTCCGCGACGATCCGGCCCACCCACTCGACCAGCAGGCGCCGCTCCGCGACCTTGATCCGCTCGTGCAGCGCGGCCTCGTCGTCGCCGGGCTCGACGGGCACCGCGACCTGCGCCACGACCGGGCCGGTGTCCACCCCGGCGTCGACGACGTGCAGCGTGCAGCCGGTGACCTTCGCGCCGAACGCCAGCGCGTCCCGGACGGCGTGCGCGCCGGGGAACGCGGGCAGCAGCGCCGGGTGGGTGTTGACGACCCGGGCGGGCCACCGGTCGAGCACCGCGGCGCCGAGGATCCGCATGAACCCGGCCGACACGACGAGGTCCGGCCGGAACACCGCGATCGCCTCCGCGAGCGCGCGGTCCCAGGCGGCGCGGTCGTCGAAGTCGCCGGGCGCCACGACCGCGGTCGGCACGCCCGCGGCACGCGCGAGGTCCAGACCGCCGGCCGACGCGCGGTCGGCGACGACGCCGACCGCGCGGCCCGGGTAGGCGGGGTCGTCGTGCGCCGCGAGCAGCGCCGCGAGGTTGGTCCCGCCGCCGGACACCAGCACGACGAGCCGGCCGGCGGCGCGGGTGGCGGGTCGGGGCGCGTCGGGGGTGCTGGGAGCGGGGGCGGCCATGACCGCACACCCTAATCGCGCGCCCCGACCGCCCGGGCACACCCCCACCGACCTGCCTGCTCGCCTGCCTGCCCCCCACCTCCGCCGAGATGGCAGCTCTCGGCTGCGCCTAGGTGCTCCCCGGCAGCCGAGAGTTGCCATCTCGGCGAGCGGGTCCGGGTGCGGCAGTGCGCGGGTGGTGCGCGAGAATGGCCCGCGTGAGCAACCCGTACGCCCCGCCCTCGTCCGACCGCGCCGCCGCGGACGGCCGCGGGGGTGCCGCGGGCGCCCCCGGGCGCACGGCGGGCGGCGACCCGACCGACCCCGCCGACCCGACCGGTCCGGGCCCGGCCGGCCCCGCCGGGCCCAGCCCCGGTCCGTCCGGCCC
>NZ_JAGXJG010000698.1:0-230 GCF_019091725.1 Cellulomonas sp. GbtcB1
TGACGACGGTCTTCTCCTACCTGCTCATCGGGCACTACCACGAGCGCAAGGCCAGCCGCCGGGCGGCGATGCTGGCCATCGTCGTGTCCACCGCGGGCGGCCTGACGATGCTCGTCGGCGTGATCCTGCTGGGCGAGGCCGCGGGCACGTACCGGGTCTCCGAGACGCTCGCGAACCCGCCGCACGGTGCGATGGTGACCGCCGCGGTCGTCTGCCTGCTGGTCGGCGCG
>NZ_JAGXJG010000699.1:0-230 GCF_019091725.1 Cellulomonas sp. GbtcB1
CACCCAGGCCGCCCCGGCCGAGGGCGCATGAGCCACGGCACCACGGGGGCGGGCTCGCTGGAGGACGTCCTCGAGCGGGCCCGCCGGGTCCCCCCGATGTCCGGCTTCCCCCCGGACGACGAGCTGCTGGCCTGGTTCGGCACGCTCGCGGCCGACCACCCGCGGCTCGTCACCGTGCGGCGGATCGGAACCTCCCGCCACGGCGGGCCGGGCCCGTGGGTCAGCGTCGG
>NZ_JAGXJG010000700.1:0-230 GCF_019091725.1 Cellulomonas sp. GbtcB1
CCGGTTCCATCGCGTCGAGGGGCTGCCCGTCCCCGAGCACCGGGCCCGGGAGCCCGACCAGCCCCGCTCCCTCGCGGCCGAGGGCGACGTCCTGCGCGCCTTCCCCGCGCGGCTCGGCGGCGCCGACGCCCACGGCGGCAGCCTGGCCCGGTTCGAGGGGCTGGGCGCGGCGGGCCCGTCGCTGCACATCAAGGCCGGCGTGCAGTGGGGCCTGTACGCGTCCGCGGTCC
>NZ_JAGXJG010000701.1:0-230 GCF_019091725.1 Cellulomonas sp. GbtcB1
ATCAAAAATATTTGTAATGGCAAACGTATTAGAAATTCTATCAAGCTTTTTGATATATCAAAAATTGGATGCTACCCTCTTGCATAATGCTAAGCAATTATGTGTATACTTGAATGCTCAGAGAATAGCAAGAATAGACAAGAGAGCAATGGCTTGACCAATACTTGAAGGAAGTCATACAAGGTTTGCTTATGCTAAATTTTGCAAAATGGAAGGTTTTACCAAAGACT
>NZ_JAGXJG010000702.1:0-230 GCF_019091725.1 Cellulomonas sp. GbtcB1
GGAGACCGCCGGCCGGCTCGCACCTGGCGGCCGGGTGCCGGACCTGTCCCTCAACCTCGGCGGGGCGCCCGTGTTCTCGCTGGAGCCCGCCGCGACGCTCGGCGAGGGCGTCGAGCGCGCGGCGGACCTCGGGTTCACGGACGTGGGGGTGCACTGGCCGCGCGCCGAGGGGGTCTACGCGGGGTCCGGGGACGTGCTGACCGAGGGGCTGTCCCGCCTGGGGCGGTGAC
>NZ_JAGXJG010000703.1:0-230 GCF_019091725.1 Cellulomonas sp. GbtcB1
GGACAGCACGACCCGCCCGAGGAGGGGCCGGCGGGCCAGGACGTCGTGGTCCCCCCCCGGGGGCGGGGGGGGGGACCCGCCGGGCGCGGACAGCCCGCCCCCGACCCGCTCGGGGCCGCAGACCTGCTCGACGCCCTTGATGATCTACTGCGCCCACAGGTTGCCGGCGGCGTGGAACACGAGATCGAGCAGCCGGACGCCGTGGCCGGAGCCTCGTGTGGCGACGGGTT
>NZ_JAGXJG010000704.1:0-230 GCF_019091725.1 Cellulomonas sp. GbtcB1
GACCTCGCCGACCCGGCGGCGGATCAGCTCGGGCTGGATCGGGGCGGAGAAGATCTCCTGCATCCGGGCGGGCGCCTCGCCGGCCCGGAGCTCGGCGCTCTGGGCCAGCAGCGGCTCCGGGTCCTCGTACCGGGTCCACAGTCCCTCGCGGTCGTGCACGCCCAGGCCGCCCGCGCGGCCCCGCGCGTCCGCGGGCCCGGGGCTCATCCCGGTGTCCATCGGCGCCGCCA
>NZ_JAGXJG010000705.1:0-230 GCF_019091725.1 Cellulomonas sp. GbtcB1
CGGGGCCCTGACGGACCGCCCGCGGTTCGGCTACACCGCCGAGGCGCCCCCCCCCCACGTCCTGGTCGTGGTCGACGGCGGGCCCGTGCCGGGCGGCAACGCGATCCACACGACCGACGGCGTGCTCGGCGTGACCGTCCTCGAGCTGCCGGACCGCAGGGACGAGCTCGACGAGCCGACGACGCTGCGGCTCAACGTAGGCGGCGCGGTCGCCACCAAGGAAGCCGTAC
>NZ_JAGXJG010000706.1:0-230 GCF_019091725.1 Cellulomonas sp. GbtcB1
GGCTCCGCCCACCTGGATCCCGCGGCCGCCGAGCACCGGGCCGACGGTGCGGCCGCGCGCGCGGTCCCCGACGGCGGGGCCGTCCACCCCGCCCGTCACGGTCTTGTGCAGCCCGACGAACGCGGACGTCGCGCCGGCCACCAGCGCGTGCGCGTGTCCCTGGGCGCCGTACCGGAGCGCGCGCGCGCGGCGGTCGGTGCGGTGGGGCTTGCTCGACGAGGGGACGGCGG
>NZ_JAGXJG010000072.1:0-18795 GCF_019091725.1 Cellulomonas sp. GbtcB1
GCGGCGGGCCAGGCGCGGGCGCGCGAGGCCGACGAGCCAGCCCGCCGCGGCGACGGCCAGCACCCCGGCCACGACCGCGACGGCGCCGGAGAGCACGGTGCGCCCCGTCCCCCCGCCGACGTCCGCCAGCCCGAGGCCGACGGCGCCCGCCGCGGTCCACGCCAGGATCGTCGTCGCCGGGGCCGGCAGCCGGTCCCGGACCCACGCGGGGCGCCGCGACAGCACGGCGACGGCGAGGCCGGCGAGCACGAGGACGAGGAGCACGGCGGCGGCTCAGGCCCCGGCGGCCGGCGCGGGGGGCGGAGTCGTCATGCGGCGACCCTACGGTGCGGTCGTCCCGCCCGCGGCGCGGCCCCGGTCGTCAGGGGCGCACGATGCGACGGACGGCCAGCTCGACGTCGGCGTCGTCGTGCGGCTCGTTGTCGAGCGCCCGGTGGATCGTCATGCCCTCCACCAGGGCGTCCAGGACGCGCGCCGTCACCGGGTCGAAGCACCGCTCGAGCGCCGCCCGGCTGCCGCGCATCCAGGTGTGCGTGAGCGTGCGGTAGGACGCGTCCCGGGCGGCCAGCGTGTACAGCTCGTGGGTCAGGACGAGCTCGCGCGACGTCGGGAACACGTCCTGCAGGATCGAGTCCACGACCGCGCGGATCCCCGCCTCCACGTCCCCCGCCGGGACCGCCTGCATCCGGGCGGTCACCCGGTCCGCGACCGTCTGCGCGAACCGGGTGAAGGCCTCCCGGAGCAGCTCCTCGCGCCCGGTGAAGTGGTAGGTCATCGAGCCCAGCGGCACGCCCGCGGCCTCGGCGACGCGACGGTGCGAGGTGCCGTCGACGCCGTCCGTCGCGATCACCTCGATGCAGGCGTCGATGATCCGGTCGCGCCGGCCGGGGTCGACGCGACGGGTGCGGGCGGGCGCGGGCTCGGTCGACGTCATGCGTCAGATGATCTCGCGGATCACCCGGGCCGGGTTCCCGACGGCGACCACGTTCGGCGGGACGTCCTTGGTGACGACGGAACCGGCGCCGACGACGGAGTTCTCCCCGATCGTCACGCCGGGGCACACGATGACGCCGCCGCCGAGCCAGACGTTGTCGCCGATGACGATCGGCTTCGCCGCCTCGAGCTTGTCCCGGCGCGGCTGCGCCTCGACCGGGTGGGTCGGGGTGAGCAGCTGCACGTGCGGGCCGATCTGGCAGTCGTCGCCGATCGTGATCGGCGCGACGTCGAGGGCGGTCAGGCCCATGTTGACGAACGTCCGCGCGCCGACGGTGATCCGGTCGCCGTAGTCGACGTGCACGGGTGCGCGCACGTGCGTGCCCTCGCCGACGCTGCCGAACAGCTCCGCGAGGACGGCCTGGCCGGCGTCGGGGTCGTCGGCGTACGCGGCGGCGAACCGGGCCGCGGTCCGCACCGCCCTCTTCTGGGCCGCGGCGATGGTGGGGTCGTCGGCGATGTACAGGTCGCCCGCGAGCATCCGCTCGTGGTTCGTGCGCGGGTCGCCGGCGAAGTGGTCGGTCGTCATGCGTACGATCGTACATGTCACCGGCCTCGCCCGTCCGCGACCTGCCCCCGGGGCGGCGTCGGTGCTCGACGCCGGCCCGGGGGCCGGGGAGGCCGTCAGGGGCGGAGCATGACCTTGAGCGCCTCGCGGGCGTCCATGGCGCGGTAGCCCTCGGCGGCGTCGTCGAGCGACAGGGTCCGGTCGAAGACGCGGCCGGGCTCGATCGTCCCGTCCAGGACCTGCCGGATCGCGTCCTCCAGGTACGCACGGACGGGAGCGGGACCGCCGTTGAGCGTGACGTTCCGGCCGAACAGCGACCCGAAACCGACCGGCGCGTCCTCGTACTGCGGGACGCCGACGCGGGAGATCACGCCGCCCGACCGCACGACGCCGTAGGCCTGCTCGTACGCGGGCATGTGGCCGACGGCCTCCAGCACGACGTGCGTGCCCTCGCCGCCGGTCAGGTCGAGGACGCGCGCGACGCCCTCCTCGCCGCGCTCGGCGACCACGTCGGTGGCGCCGAGCTCGCGGCCCAGGTCGGTGCGCGCGGCGTGCCGGCCCATGAGGACGATCCGCTCCGCGCCGAGCTGCTTCGCGGCGAGCACGGCGGAGAGGCCGACCGCGCCGTCGCCGATCACGGTGACCGACTTGCCGGGCTCGACGCGGCCCATGTGCGCCGCGTGGTAGCCGGTCAGGTACACGTCCGACAGGGTGAGCAGCGAGGCGAGCAGCGACTCGTCCGCGGTCGCGGGATCCACGTCCGGGACCACCACGAGGCTGCCGTCGGCCAGCGGGATGCGGGACAGCTCGGCCTGCAGGCCGTTCGTCTGCGGGGTGGCGTAGAACCCGCCGTGGGGGCACGCGGTCTGGAAGCCGTCGCGGCAGATCGGGCAGGTGTTGTCGCTGAACGCGAACGGGGCGATGACGAAGTCGCCCTTCGTCACCGAGGTGACGGCCGAGCCGGTCTCCTCGACGACGCCGATCAGCTCGTGGCCCATCGACTGGCCGCGGTCGGAGGCGGGCATCGAGTGGTACGGGTGCAGGTCCGAGCCGCAGACGCACGCGCGGACCGTGCGGACGATCGCGTCGGTCGGCTGCTGGATGACGGGCTCGGCGGTCTGCTCGACGCGGACGTCGCCCGCGCCGTACAGGAAGGTGGCACGCATCGGGTGGGGGATCTCCTTCAGGAGTGGATCGGGATGCCCTCCACCCTGCCCGCTCCGCGGCGCGGTCTCACGCCGGGAGCGGGGCCCTGTCAGTACCCCTCTCGTCACCTCAGGCCGAGGCGACGACCTTCCACCCGGGCCCGGTGATCAGCAGCGCCTCGTCGTCGCAGAGCGGGACCAGCTCGTGGTCCGAGCCGTACCGGTCGAGCGTCCGGCCGATCAGCTCCAGCGGGTACGGCGGCAGCTTCCCGTCGGCGTGCGGCACCACGACCGCGTCCGTCAGCCCGAGGCCGCGCCGGTCGGTCAGGCCCGGGGCCTCGGCCGGGTCGTCCATGAGCGTCGCCGGCTCGGCGCTCGGCCCGGCGACGATCGACCCCGCGCTGGAGCCGATGTACGGCAGCCCGCCGCGGACGCGCTCGGCGACCACCGCGTCGGCCCCGGAGGCGCGCAGCGCGTCGAGCAGGGCGAACGTGTTACCGCCGGCGACGTAGAGCGCGTCGACGCCGTCGAGGGCGTCGGCCACCTGCTGCGCCGTCGCACCGGTGAGGCGGACGTCGACCACCGCGTGCCCGAGGCCGACGACCCGGTCCCGCTCGGCGACGGCCCACGGCGCCGTGGCGTCGGCGCGGGCCGCGTCGGGGACGTAGCCGAGGGTCAGCGGGCGGTCGGCGGGCGCGCGGTCGACGAGGAAGGCGGGCACGGCGCCGTGGCCGAGGGAGAGCAGCAGCAGGGAGAGCACGGACGCGACGGTACGCGGTGCGGCGCGAGGCGCGGCGGTACGTCGCTAGGTTGTGCGCCCATCTAGTCAGCCGTACGATCTAGTCGTGACCGAGGACCGGGAGTGGCCGGGCGAGTGGCTCCGCGGAGTGCTCCCCCAGGCGGTGCTGCGCGTGCTCGACGACGGGCCCACCTACGGGTACGCCCTCGCGGCGCGCCTCGCGGAGGCCGGCATCGGCGACATCAAGGGCGGCACGCTCTACCCGCTGCTCGGACGCCTGGAGGCCGCCGGCCACCTGACCGTCGAGTGGCGCGCCGGCGACGGCGGCCCGGGCCGCAAGTACTACGAGATCACCCCGGAGGGGCGTCGCCACCTGCACGACCTCGTGGGGCGCTGGCGGCGGTTCGCCGCGGTCGTGGACACCCACCTGACCGCACCGCCCCCCGGACGAGAGGACCCCCGTGCCTGAGACCCACCGCCCGACCGACGCGCAGCGGATCGCCCCCGACGTCGACCCGCGCTGGGTGGACGCGTTCGTCCTCGAGGCGCGGCTGCGCGACGTCCCGGGCGACCGCATCGGCGACGCGCTGGCCGAGGTCGGCGCCCACTGCCGGGACAGCGGCGAGCCCGCGGACGTCGACTTCGGCGACCCGACCGCCTACGCCCGCGCCGTCGCCGAGACGTTCCCCACCCCGCGCCCGTCGTGGCTGCCGCACCTCGCGCCGCTCGTGGTCGAGATCGCCGGGATGGTCGTCGTGATCACCGCGGTGGGCGAGCTCGCCCGCGGCCGCGACGTGACCGTCACCTGGGGGCTGCTCGCCATGCTCGCCGTGCTGGTCGCGGGATGCGGGGTGGTGGCGCTGCTCGGCGGCCGCCTCCTGGAGCTGGTCGTCCGGCGCCCGCTCGTCGCCGCGGTCGGCCTCGGCGCCGCCGCGACCGCCGTCCTCGTGCCCGCCGCCCTGCTGCTGCAGATCGACGCGCCGATCGCCGTCCTGCCCGCGCCGGTCGCCCTGGCCGGGGGCCTGCTCCTGCTGGCCGCGGGGATCGTGGCCGACGTGACCCTCGCCCGCCGCGGCCGGACCGCCGACCCCGTCGTCGGCCCGGGCCAGGAGCCGACGCCGCGCCGCGTCGGCACGCTGCTTCCGTTCACGGTGCTCGCGTGGACCGCGATCGGGTGCGTCGTCGTCGGCGTCGTCGGCGCGACGTCGGGCGGCTGACGCCGCGCGAGAGGCGCGCGTCACCCCGCGCTCACCCGTCCGCGTCATCCCATGTCTCGTGGACGGGCGGATACTGGACGGGTGAACCTCCTGGACCCCGGCAGCCTCCTCACGGCGTTCGGGGTCGGTGGGATCTTCGTAATCCTGCTCCTCGAGACCGGCCTGCTCGTCGGGTTCCTGCTGCCGGGCGACACGTTGCTCCTGGCCGCGGGGGTCTTCGCCGCCGGACCCGACCCGCGCCTGCCGCTCGCGGGCGTGCTGCTCGCCGCGACCGCCGGTGCGCTGCTCGGCGCCCAGGGCGGCTACCTGCTCGGCCGCGCGGGCGGGCGGTGGGTCACCCGGACCTCCCCCGACGGGCGGCTGCACGCGGCGCTCGACCGCGCCGGCGCGATGGTCGAGCGGCACGGGACCGCGCGCACGATCGTGCTGGCGCGGTTCATCCCGGTCGTGCGGACGGTGATCAACCCGCTCGCCGGCATGACGCAGGTCCCCGCCCGCACCTTCACCGTGTGGCAGGTCGTGGGCGGCGCCGTGTGGGCGTGCGCGATCCCGCTGGCCGGCTGGGCACTCGGCACCCGGGTCCCCGGGCTCGAGCGGTACGTCACCGGGCTGGTGGTCGTGGCGGTCGGGCTCACCGCGGTGACGAGCCTGGTGCAGTGGCTGCGGACGCGGCGCCGCGCGGGCGCCGCGACGACGGACGACGTCGTGGGCGGGCGGTAGCACAGCCGACCGCCCGGGGGTCGCGACCTTCGGGACCCGATCGCGCCTCCCGGGCCAGGGAGACTCGACGGACCCACCCCCCGGACGTCAGGACCGCTCGCGTGACCGCCCCCCAGCCCGACACCGCGTCGGACCCGACCGCTGCCCGCACCATGTCCGTCACCGTGGTCGCGCCCGACCGGGTGCTGCTGTCGGGACCGGCGGTGCGCGTCACGGTGCCGTCCGTCGCGGGCTCGCTCGGCATCCTCGCGCGGCACGAGCCGGTGGCGGCCCTCCTCACCGCGGGCGCGGTGCGGGTCGTGCCGGCGGACGGGCCCGAGGTCGAGCTGCACATCACCGGCGGGTTCGTCGTGGTCGACGACGACCAGGTCACGGTGCTCGTCGACGCGACGCGCGCGGCCGGCTGACGACGCGGGCTGCATCGGCACGGCACCTCCGGCCGGCGCGCGCTGCGCCCGCACCTCGTCCATGCTGTCCGGCATGACGACAGGTCAGGTCGTGGCCGTCGTGTGGGGTGCGGTCGCCGTCGTGTTCGGCGTGTTCTTCGTCCTGCAGCGCGACCGCATCTCGCGCGCTGCCCGCGAGGTGCGTGCGCGACGCGGCGGGCACGTCGGCCCTCGCACCCAGTCACCGGGCCTGATGGCCGCGGGCGGGGCGTTCCTGGTCGTCGCAGGTGCGGCGGTGCTGGTCGCCGGCCTGACCGGCTCGCTCGCCTGACGCCCGACCTGAGCCGTCCGCCGGCCGACCTCGCTCACGACGACGCCCCGCCGAGCGCGGGGCTCGACGGGGCGGTCGCTGCTGCGGGGATCAGGCCGGGATCAGAAGTCCCAGTCCTCGTCCTCGGTGTTCACGGCCTTGCCGATGACGTACGAGGAGCCCGAGCCGGAGAAGAAGTCGTGGTTCTCGTCGGCGTTCGGGGACAGGGCGGAGAGGATCGCCGGGTTGACGTTCGTCTCGTCCTTCGGGAACAGCGCCTCGTAGCCCAGGTTCATCAGGGCCTTGTTGGCGTTGTACCGGAGGAACGCCTTGACGTCCTCGGTGAGGCCCAGGGGGTCGTACAGGTCCTGGGTGTACTCCACCTCGTTGTCGTACAGCTCGAAGAGCAGCTCGAACGTGTAGTCCTTCAGCTCCTGGCGCTCGGGCTCGGTGAGCTTCTCGAGGCCCTTCTGGAACTTGTAGCCGATGTAGTACCCGTGCACGGCCTCGTCGCGGATGATGAGGCGGATCAGGTCGGCCGTGTTGGTGAGCTTGGCCCGCGACGACCAGTACATCGGCGCGTAGAAGCCGGAGTAGAACAGGAACGACTCGAGCATGGTCGACGCGACCTTGCGCTTGAGCGGCTCGTCGCCCCGGTAGTAGTCGAGGACGATCTCGGCCTTGCGCTGCAGGTTCGGGTTCTCCTCCGACCAGCGGAACGCCTCGTCGATCTCGCGCGTCGAGATCAGCGTCGAGAAGATCGACGAGTAGGACTTGGCGTGCACCGACTCCATGAACGCGATGTTGGTGTACACCGCCTCCTCGTGCGGGGTCAGCGCGTCCGGGATGAGCGAGACGGCGCCGACGGTGCCCTGGATCGTGTCGAGCAGGGTCAGGCCCGTGAAGACGCGGGTCGTCATCTGCTTCTCGACGTCGGACAGCGTCGCCCAGGACTGGATGTCGTTCGACACCGGCACCTTCTCGGGGAGCCAGAAGTTGCCGACGAGCCGGTCCCAGACCTCGACGTCCTTCTCGTCCTCGACGCGGTTCCAGTTGATCGCCTGGACCCGGTCGACCAACTTCAGCTTCTCGGCCATCACTGCTCCATGTCGTGTCCGGTGCCGCGCCCTCCGCGGCTCGTGCGGGTCGGTGCCCGCCTCGGTCTACCCCCTATGGTGCACCCTCGCGCGAGCGCGCCGGCCGGGTCAGGACCCGGCCGGCGCACGTCGCGTCAGAGCATGCAGGAGACGCAGCCCTCGACCTCGGTGCCCTCGAGCGCCATCTGCCGCAGGCGGATGTAGTAGATCGTCTTGATGCCCTTGCGCCAGGCGTAGATCTGCGCCTTGTTGATGTCGCGGGTGGTGGCGGTGTCCTTGAAGAACAGCGTCAGCGACAGGCCCTGGTCCACGTGCTGCGTGGCCTCGGCGTACGTGTCGATGATCTTCTCGTAGCCGATCTCGTACGCGTCGTCGTAGTACTCCAGGTTGTCGTTCGTCATGAACGGCGCCGGGTAGTACACGCGGCCGAGCTTGCCCTCCTTGCGGATCTCGATCTTCGACGCGATCGGGTGGATCGACGACGTCGAGTTGTTGATGTACGAGATCGAGCCCGTCGGCGGGACCGCCTGGAGGTTCTGGTTGTAGATGCCGTGCTCGCGCACCGACTCCGCCAGCTCACGCCAGTCGTCCTGCGTCGGGATGTGCACGCCGGAGGTGGCGAACAGCTCGGCGACGCGGGCCGTCTTCGGCACCCAGGTGCCCTCGATGTACTTCTGGAAGTATTCGCCGGTCGCGTACTTCGAGTCCTCGAAGCCGGCGAACGCCTGGCCCCGCTCCTTGGCGAGCAGGTTCGAGGCGCGGATGGCGTGGTACGCCACCGTGTAGAAGTAGATGTTCGTGAAGTCCAGGCCCTCGTCGGACCCGTAGAAGATCCGCTCGCGCGCCAGGAACCCGTGCAGGTTCATCTGCCCGAGGCCGATGGCGTGGCCGCCGCGGTTCGCCCGCTTCACGGACGGCACCGACTCGATGTCGGTCTGGTCGGACACCGCGGTGAGCGCGCGGATCGCGGTCTCGACCGAGCGGCCGAAGTCCGGCGAGTCCATCGCGAGCGCGATGTTCATCGAGCCGAGGTTGCAGGAGATGTCGCGGCCGACGTGGTCGTACGACAGGTCCTCGTTGAAGGTCGAGGGCGTCGAGACCTGCAGGATCTCCGAGCACAGGTTCGAGTGCGTGATCTTGCCCTTGATCGGGTTGGCCTTGTTGGCCGTGTCCTCGAACAGGATGTACGGGTAGCCCGACTCGAACTGCAGCTCGGCCAGCGTCTGGAAGAAGTCGCGGGCCTTGATCTTCTGCTTGCGGATCTGGCCGTTGTCGACCATCGCGCGGTAGTTCTCGGAGACGTTGACGTCCGCGAACGGCTTGCCGTAGACGCGCTCGACGTCGTACGGCGAGAACAGGTACATGTCCTCGTTGTTCTTGGCCAGCTCGAACGTGATGTCCGGGATGACGACGCCCAGCGACAGGGTCTTGATGCGGATCTTCTCGTCCGCGTTCTCCCGCTTGGTGTCGAGGAACCGCATGATGTCCGGGTGGTGCGCGTGCAGGTAGACGGCACCGGCGCCCTGGCGGGCACCCAGCTGGTTCGCGTAGGAGAAGGAGTCCTCGAGCAGCTTCATCACGGGGATGACGCCGGACGACTGGTTCTCGATGTGCTTGATCGGCGCGCCGTGCTCGCGGATGTTCGAGAGCAGCAGGGCCACGCCGCCGCCGCGCTTGGACAGCTGCAGGGCGGAGTTGATGCCGCGGGCGATCGACTCCATGTTGTCCTCGATGCGCAGCAGGAAGCAGGACACGGGCTCGCCGCGCTGCGCCTTGCCGAGGTTGAGGAACGTCGGGGTCGCCGGCTGGAAGCGGCCGGACACGATCTCGTCGACGAGCTGCAGCGCGAAGGTCTCGTCACCCTCGGCCAGCGCGAGCGACACCATCGCGACGCGGTCCTCGAAGCGCTCCAGGTACCGCTTGCCGTCGAACGTCTTCAGCGTGTACGAGGTGTAGTACTTGAAGGCGCCCAGGAAGGTCTGGAAGCGGAACTTCTTCGAGTACGCGTGCTTGAACAGCGCCTTGACGAACTCCTGGCTGTACTGCGCGAGGACGTCGGCCTCGTAGTACTTGTTCTCGACCAGGTACTCGAGCTTCTCCTCGAGGTCGTGGAAGAAGACCGTGTTCTGGTTGACGTGCTGCAGGAAGTACTGCCGCGCCGCCTCCCGGTCCTTGTCGAACTGGATCTCCCCGTTCGCGCCGTAGAGGTTCAGCATCGCGTTGAGCGAGTGGTAGTCCATCTCGGGCGTGATGGTGATGACCTCGGTCGCGTCGGTCATGCCGGCGTCGGTGAGTGTCGCTGCCAAAATCGTCCCCATCCCTCTCGGACGCGTCGCACGTCCTCGGTCGTTCCCATGAGCTCGAAGGCGTACAGGTACGGGACCTGGCACTTCGCCGCGATGATGTCTCCGGCCATGCAGTAGTGCGCGCCGAAGTTGGTGTTCCCCGCCGCGATGACGCCGCGGATCAGGGAGCGGTTGGTCGCGTCGTTGAGGAACTTGACGACCTGCCGCGGGACCGCGCCGCCCTCGTTGCCGCCGCCGTACGTGGGGACCACCAGGACATAGGGGTCCCGCACGTGCAGGAACGGCCCCGACGGACGGAGCGGGATCCGCGTGGCGTCGATGTCCAGCTTGTCGACGAACCGGCGGGTGTTCTCCGAGACGGAGGAGAAGTAGACCAGGGAGCTCATCGCCCCACCCCTCCTCGCCCCGGGTGGATCGTGGACCCGTGCGGCCGTGCCGCCCGGGTCACCGGGCGGCGCACGGCCGCGTCAGGCGACGGAGACCGCGGCGCGGTCCGCGAGCGCCTTGATCTGGTCCGGGCGGTAGCCCGACCAGTGGTTGCCGTCGGCCACGACGACCGGGGCCTGCAGGTGGCCGAGGGACATGACGTAGTCACGCGCGTCGGCGTCCTCCGTGATGTCCACGACCTCGTACTGCAGGCCGGCCTTGTCCATGGCGCGGTAGGTCGCGTTGCACTGGACGCAGGACGGCTTGCTGTAGACGGTGATGGTCATCGCTGTCTCCCCGGTGTGAAAAGGCCTGGCTGGTACGTGCGCCCCCGCGCCCGCCCCGCATGCTGCTGGTGGTGCTGTGGTGCCGCTCTCGGGCCGCTGCGGCCGGGCCGGTCGGGCGTCTCGCGACGTCCCCGGGCCCCTCGTCCAGCGGCGAGTCACGACACTACACCTAGTGGTGCGTCCGGCAAGAGACCACTAGGGCTGGTGTTACACACATGTCGTTTCCACAGGCTGTGCACCGCCGTCCCGCTGTCCGACTTCATCCACAGGCTACGGGCGACCACTGACACTCCCCCGCGTGGCGGGGCCTGCTGGAAGGCCTGGTCGTCCACAGGTATCCCCAGGTCACGCACAGGGCGGCGCACATGTGGACGGGCGCGTTTCACCCGCACGGCGGGGTGACGCACGTCGCCCGCGGGGCCGGGCGGGACCTCGTCGCAGGACGGCGTGTCGTGCGCCCACCGGCGTGTCGCGGCGCGCCGACCCGACCGTCGCGTCAGCCGGTCGACCCGGCTGGCTCGCACCTCGGGAGTGGAAGGTTCTGACGGACACGCCGTCGGCGTGTCCGTCAGAACCTTCCACTCAACCCGGGCACCCCGCGCATGCCCCGGGGCCCTCGCGCACACCCCCGCGCACGTCTTGGCGCACACCTCCGCCCTCGCGCGCGCGGGCGCGGTGAGCAGCTGTCGACCCCCGCGCAGATCGTCACGTGCCCGCAACATCCGTCGCCACGTGCGGAAACATGTACCCGGTTCTGTATACAGACATGAGTACAGACGTGGTCCCCGGCGCGGGACAGGCAGCCGCGGCCGGCCCCGAGGGGTCCGCCACCTCCCGCCGCGAGCGCGTCTACCTGACCATCCGCGACGAGCTGATGAGCGGCCGGGTGTCCCCGTACGAGCGGCTCACCGAGGAGCGGCTGGCCGAGCGGCACGGCGTGTCCCGGACCCCGGTGCGCGAGGCCCTGGCCCGGCTGCTGGCCGACGGGATCGTCGTGAAGCGGGAGAGCGGCCTGCACCTGTACGTGCCGAGCTTCCGCGAGCTGACCGACCTGTACGAGCTGCGGATCACGCTCGAGCTGCGCGGCCTGACCCGGGCGCTCGAGGACCCGACGGTGCACCACGACCGCACCCGGCTCGAGGGCGAGCTCGCGCACTGGTACGGCTTCCGCGACGACCGCCCCGCGCCGGACGCCGGGTTCGTCAGCCAGGACGAGCGGTTCCACTTCACGCTCCTCGACTCCTCCGGCAACCCGGCGCTGACCCAGGCCCTGGCGCAGACGAACCGCCGGATCCGGTCGGTGCGGATGTACGACTACCTCACCGAGGACCGGATGGCGGCGACCATCGACGAGCACATCGGCATCGCCGAGCTCGTGGTGCGCGACCGGCTGCCGCAGGCGCTGGAGGCGCTGCGCGCCCACGTGGGCGCCTCGCGGGAGGTCGTGATGGAGCGCGCCGCCGCCGCGCTGGAGATGACCCGCCTGATGGCCCGCGAGGAGCAGCGATGACCGCCACGACCACCACCCCGACCACCGGCGGCACCGCCCTCGACCGCGTCGACCGCGCCTTCGCCGCCCTGGAGGCGGCCGGCCGCCCCGACGTGTGGACGCTGGTCCGCGACCGCGCCGACGTCGAGGACGAGGCCCGGGCCGTCGACGCCCGCGTCGCCGCCGGCGAGGACCTGCCGCTGGCCGGGCTGGTGCTGGCCGTCAAGGACAACATCGACGTCGCCGGCCTGCCGACCACCGCCGCGCACCCCGCGCACCAGGTCGTCGCCGCGCGGTCCGCCACCGTGGTCGACCTGCTGCGCGCCGCGGGCGCCGTCGTCCTGGGCAAGACCAACCTCGACCAGTTCGCGACCGGGCTCACCGGCAGCCGCAGCCCGTACGGCGCGGTGGCGAGCGCCGTGGCGCCGGACCGGGTGTCGGGCGGCTCGTCGTCGGGCTCGGCGGTCGCGGTCGCGCTCGGGATCGCCGACCTGGCCCTCGGCACCGACACCGCCGGCTCCGGCCGCGTCCCGGCCGCGTTCAACCGGGTCGTCGGGGTCAAGCCGACGCTCGGGCTGGTGCCGAAGGACGGCGTGGTGCCGGCCTGCGCGTCGTACGACTGCGTGACGGTGCTGGCGCAGGACCTCGACCTGGCCCGGCGGGCGATGGCGGTGATGGCCGCGCCGAGCGCGCTCGACCCCTCGTCGCGCACCTGGCCCGCGGACGTCCGGCTGGCGGCCCCCGCGGCGCCGGTGGTCGCGGTGCCGCGCGACTCCGACCTCGCCGAGGTCGCCCCGGGCGTGCGGGCGCGGTTCGACGCCGCGGTCGCGCGGCTCGTCGAGGCGGGCGCCACCACCCGGGTCGTCGACCTCACGCCGTTCCTCGCCGCCGCCCGGCTGCTGTACGGCGGCGGGCTGGTCGCGGAGCGGTACGCCGCGTTCGGCGCGTACCTCGCGGAGCACCCGGAGGGCGCGGACCCGTCGGTCGCCCGGATCGCCGCCGACGCCGGCCGGGTCCCCGCGGCCGAGTACCAGGCGGCCCGGGACGAGGTCGCCGCCCTGCGGACCACGGCGCTCGCCGCGCTCGACGGGTGCGACGCCCTGCTGGTGCCCACCGCGCCGGAGCACCCGACGCTCGCGGAGGTGGCCGCCGCGCCGCTCACCACCAACGCGCGGCTCGGGGTGTTCACCAACTTCGTCAACCTGTTCGACATGGCGGGCGTCGCGATGCCGCTCGGCCCGACCGGTGCCGGTGAGGCGGGCGTCACGGTCCTGACCCGGGCGTTCGACGACCAGGTCGCGCTCGACCTCGCCGCGCTGCTGGAGAAGGACGGCCGGGCCGACGACGCCGCGTGGCGCGCGCTGCCCGCCGCCGACGCGCCCGCGTCGGCCCCGCTGCCGACGACCGGCGTCCCGGTCCTCGTGTTCGGCGCGCACCTCCGTGGCGAGCCGCTGCACCCGGAGCTGCTGGCGCTCGGCGCCCGCTGGGTCGGGCCGGTCCGCACCGCGCCCGACTACCGGATGCTCGCGCTCGCGACGACGCCGGCGAAGCCGCTGGTGCACGCCGTCGCCCCCGGGACCGGCGGGTCGCTGGAGGGCGAGGAGTGGCTGCTCACGCCCGACGCCCTCGGCCGGCTCCTGCTGTCGATCCCCGCGCCCCTCGGTCTCGGCCGGGTCCGGACCGACGACGGCCGCGAGCTCGTCGGCTTCGTCGGCCAGCCGGGCGCGGCGCCGGACGCCGCGGACGTGACGCAGCTCGGCGGGTGGCGCGCGGCCCGCGCCGCGAGCGCCGCCGCCGCGCCCACGACTTCCGGCGCGGCCACCGCCGACCGGAGTGGGCCGGACCGGAAGCCGTAGGCCGCGCCACCCCCCTTCACGACCCCCTGCACGCCGAGAGAGAAGAGACCCCCGTGCGCCTCAGCCGCCCCCTCGTGACCGTCTCCGCCGTCCTGCTCGTCGCCGGCCTCGCCGCCTGCTCCCCCGACTCCGCGGGCGCCGCCCCGGCCGACGGCGACGGCCCCACCGTGGTCACCGTCGGCACCCTCAAGGGCCAGCCGCACCTCTACGCCCCGTTCCTCTACGAGGACCTGGCGCCGGAGGGCGTCGAGTTCGAGGTCGTGCAGTTCGACACCTCGCCCGACATCAAGAACGCCGTGGTCAGCGGCAACATCGACTTCGGCGTCGCCGGCGTGCCGTCCGCGGTGTCCGGCGCGGCCGCGGGCCAGGACGTCGTGGTGGTCGCCGCGGCGGCCGACGGCGGCTCGGGCATCATCGGCCGCGAGGGCCTGGACGGCGTCGAGTCGCTGGCGGGCCTGACCGTCGGCTACCCGCAGGGCTCGTCGCAGGAGATCCTGCTCCGCCTCACCCTCGAGGCCGCGGGGATGGACGCCGACGAGGACCTCGAGCTGGTCAACCTGCCGTTCTCCGACATGGCGGGCGCGCTGGCCGCCGGCCGGATCGACGCGTTCGCCTCCGCCGAGCTCGGCCCGTCGACCGCGCTGCAGGCCGGCGCCGTCGAGGTCGCCTCGCCGTACGACACCCCGGTCGGCCGCGTGAACATCGGCCTCTACACGACCGGCGCGCTGATCGAGAGCGACCCCGAGCTGGTGCAGCAGGTCGTCGACACGCACGTGCAGGCCACCGAGCAGATGGCCGCCGACCCGCAGGCCTGGGCGGACGGCGTCGTCACCGAGTTCGGCATCGACCAGGCCGTCGTCGACACCGCGGTGCAGAACATCTGGCCGCGCTGGGAGATCGACGACGAGTACGTGGCCCAGGTCGGCGCGCTCGTCGAGCAGATGGCCCTGCTGAAGCAGATCGACGGCGACGTGGACACCGACGCGCTGCTCGACACCACGTTCGTCGAGGCCACCGAGGCCGGCGGCGACTCCTGACCACCCGGTGCGCCGGCCCGGCCCGCCCGGGCCGGCGCACCCCGCCCGCGAGGGAGACCCCATGACCAGCACCGAGGCCACCCCGGCCGCCCCGGCGACCGCTGCCGCGCAGGCCCCCGCGCCCGCCGCCCCGGCGCCCGAGCGCCCCGCCCGGGCCGCCCGCCGCCGCCCCCGCGTCGGCCCCCTCCTGCTCGCGCTCCCCGTGCCCGCGCTCGTCCTGGTCCTGTGGACCGTCGGCGTGCAGCAGGCGTGGGAGCTGCCGTTCGGCATCAAGATGGGCTTCCTGCCCACCCCGTTGGAGGTCGGCCGCCGGCTGGTCGACCTGGCGGTGGGCGGCATCGTGGACGACGCGTTCAGCGGCACCCTGCTCGCCCACCTGTGGGCGTCGACGCAGCGCGTGCTCGCCGGCTTCGCCCTGGCGGTCGCCCTGGCGGTGCCGCTCGGCGTCGTCATGGGCCGGTTCTCGCTCGCGTTCCGGATGCTGGAGCCGACGGTCAACCTGGCCCGGCCGATCCCGGTCACCGCGTGGGCGCCGCTGACGCTGCTGATCATCGGCTACGGCGACGGCTCCGCGATCTTCCTGGTGTTCCTCGCGGCGTTCTTCCCGGTGCTGCTCAACACGATCGCCGGCGTGCGCCAGGTGCCGGTGCGGCTCCTGGAGGCCGCGGCGATGCTCGGCACCAAGAAGGCCCAGGTGCTCTACAAGGTGGTGCTGCCCGCCTCGATGCGGTCGATCGCCAGCGGGCTGCGCGTAGCCCTCGGCCTGGCGTGGGTGATCCTCGTCGTCGGCGAGACCGTCGGCATCAACACCGGGCTCGGCGCCATGATCACGCAGGCCCGCGACCAGTCGAAGACCGACCTCATCGTCGCCGGGATGGTCGTCATCGGCCTGTGCGGCTTCGTCGCCGACCGCCTGCTCACCGGCCTCCTGGCGCTCGCGACCCGCGGCCGCCCCACCCTGACCTGACGCGCCCCGTCCGACCCGGAAGGAGACGACCATGCCCCGCATCGGCACCGTCCGCCCCCGCCAGCCCGCCGACGTGCGCGTCGCCGGTCTCGGCAAGCAGTACCCCACCCGGTCCGGCGGCTCCGTGGCCGCGATGGCCGACGTCGACCTCGACGTCCCGGCCGGCGAGTTCGTCTGCGTGGTCGGCGCGTCCGGCTGCGGCAAGAGCACGCTGCTGCGGATCCTCGCCGGCTTCGAGGACGCGA
Source organism: Cellulomonas sp. GbtcB1 (assembly GCF_019091725.1). Taxonomy (NCBI): domain Bacteria; kingdom Bacillati; phylum Actinomycetota; class Actinomycetes; order Micrococcales; family Cellulomonadaceae; genus Cellulomonas; species Cellulomonas sp. GbtcB1. Next base: position 15,729 of record NZ_JAGXJG010000072.1, read on the forward strand.
CGTCCGGCACCGTCGCGGTCGCCGGCGCCCCGGTCACCGGGCCCGACCCCGAGCGCGGCGTCGTGTTCCAGGACTACGGCCTGTTCCCGTGGCTGTCCGTCCGGGAGAACATCGCCTACGGCCCGAAGCAGGCCCGGCTGCAGCGCTCCGTCGTCGCCGAGCGCACCGACCGGTTCCTCGCCGCCGTCGGCCTGACCCGGTTCGCGGACAAGTACCCGAGCGAGCTGTCCGGCGGCATGCAGCAGCGCGTCGCCATCGCCCGGGTGCTCGCCAACGACCCGTCCCTGCTGCTGATGGACGAGCCGTTCGGCGCGCTCGACGCCCTCACCCGGTCGACGCTGCAGGGGGAGCTGTCCCGGATCCACCGGGAGACCGGCACGACCGTCCTGTTCGTCACGCACTCCATCGAGGAGGCCGTGTTCCTCGCCGACCGCGTCGTGGTGATGGCGGGCGGCGCGTCGCACGGGGTTCCCGGGCACGTGAAGGAGATCGTCCCGATCGACCTCGCGGGCGACCGGGACGTGACCTCCGCGGAGTTCAACGCCCTGAAGCGCCGGATCTCCGCCCTGGTCCACGAGGAGGTCGCGGCCCCGGCCGCGTGACCCGGGGGCGCCCGCACGCGGGCCCGGAAAACGGCCGCGCGCGAGCCCGTCGGGTGGCTAGCGTCGAGCCATGACCGACGGAACCCCGGGGGTCGCGGCCCCCGACCCGGACCTCGCCCGCACCGACGCGTTCCTCGACGCCGTCGGCACGCTGATCGAGCGGGTCAACGACCGCGCGCAGCGCCGGCGGACCGGCGACGCCACGCCGATCGCCGAGGTGCTGCGCGAGCACCTCGGCACCGACCCGCGCGGCCTGGCCGTGCTCACGGAGGAGGTCGGGGCGCTCCGCGCGGTCGACGCCGACGTCGCGCTCGGGGTCGTGGTCGGTGCGGCCGGCGGCGGGCGGCTCGTCGGGGTCGGCGGGGGCGAGCAGCGCCGGCACTCGTCGTTCTCCGAGATCGTCGAGCACTCCGGCGCGTGGGCGCAGTTCCCCGTCGGCGCCGTCGACTACGTCCGCGTGCCCGTCGGACCCGACGCCGACCGCCGGGTCGTCGCGTTCGGCGTGCACCTGTTCCGGTTCGGGGGCGCGCCGGTCGCCCTGCTGCAGCGGGCGGCCGCGCCCCAGCAGGGGCAGGAGGCGAAGCTCGAGGCGATGTCGCCCGACGAGGACGCGGCGGCGGCCGCGCTGGCCGCGGTCCGGGAGGCGATGCTGAGCCACTCGGTGCTGCGCGGCCAGGTGGTGAGCTTCACGCCCAGCCCGTACGGCCAGTCGGCGGGCGGGGTGACGTTCCTGCCGCGGGTGCGGGTCCCGGCCGAGGACGTCGTGCTGCCCGAGGGCACCCTGGAGCGGGTCGAGCGGCAGGTGCTCGGGGTCGCCCGGCACCGCGACCGGCTGCGCGCCGCAGGCCAGCACCTCAAGCGCGGCGTCCTGCTCTACGGGCCGCCCGGGACGGGCAAGACCCACACGGTCCGGCACCTCCTCGGGGCCGACGCGGGCACCACGGCGATCGTGCTGGCGGGCCAGTCGCTGGGCCTGGTGCGGCTCGCGACCGAGACCGCGCACGCGCTGCAGCCGGCGGTGGTCGTGCTGGAGGACGTCGACCTCATCTCCGAGGACCGGTCGCTGCACGCCGGTCCGCAGCCGCTGCTGTTCGAGGTGCTCGACGCGATGGACGGCCTCGGCGGGGACGCCGACGTCGCGTTCCTGCTCACCACCAACCGCGCCGACCTGCTGGAGCGCGCGCTGGCGCAGCGCCCCGGACGGGTGGACCTCGCGGTGGAGATCCCGCTGCCCGACGACGACGCCCGGCTTCGGCTGTTCCGCCTCTACGCCGACGGGCTGCCGCTGACGCCCGAGGCGCTGGACGACGCGGCCGGGGCCACGGCCGGCGTGACCGCGTCGTTCGTGAAGGAGGTGATCCGGCGCGCCGTGCTGCTCGCCGCGGAGGAGGACCGCACCGTGGACGACGCGGCCCTCCGCGCGGCGGTCGCCGAGCTCACGGACGACACGCAGCGCGTCACCCGGTCCCTGCTGGGGGCGGGTGCGGTTCAGCCGGAGTAGGCGGCGAGCACCGTCCGGGCCGCCGCGGCCAGGACGGTGTCGTCCGGCTCGGCGGCCTCGCCCGGGTGGTCGGTGAGCACCGCCAGCACGATCGGGGCGCGCCCGGGCGGCCAGAGGACCGCGACGTCGTTCCGCGACCCGTACCGGCCGGCGGTGCCGGTCTTGTCGCCGACCGTCCAGCCCCCCGGTGTCCCCGCGCGGATCGCGTCGAGGCCCGTCGTGCTCGCGGTGAGCCAGCCGACGTACGCCTCGCGCACCGCGGGGTCGAGCGCGTCACCGAGGGCGTACGTCGCCAGCCCTTCGGCCAGGGCGCGCGGCGTGGAGGTCCGGGCCGGGTCGCCCGGCGTGAACCGGTTGAGCTCCGGCTCCGCCGCGTCGACCAGGGTGGTGGTGTCGCCGCGCGCCGCGAGCGCCGCCTGCAGCGCCGCCGGCCCACCCAGGTGCCGGAGCAGCACGTTGAGCGCACCGTTGTCGCTGTCGGTCACCGCGGCCGCGCCGAGCACGCCGATCGTCAGGTCCGTGCCGGCCGCGCCGCCGGTGACCGGGGCGTGGCCGACGTCCGCGACGTCCTCGGCGGTCACGGTCAGCGGCCGGTCGAGCACCGACGCGGGCTGCCCCGCCAGCACCTCGCCGGCCGCGAGCGCCTTGAGCGTCGACGCGTAGCCGAACCGCTCGTCGGCCCGGTACGCCACGGTGTCGCCGGTGCCGGTATCGCGGGCGAACACCCCGACCCGGCGGCCCGTGGACCGCTCCAGCGCGGCGAGGTCGGCCTCCACGGCGGCCGTGAGGTCGGCGGGCGCCGGGGCGGGCGGTGCGGTGCTCGCCGCGCGCGGTGGGGTCGGCGCACCGGTCGCCTGCGCGTCGCGCCCGCCGGACGCGTCCGGTGCGCACGCCGCCCCGGCCAGGGCGAGGACGCCCGCGAGCGCCGCGCCCGTGCCGCGGCCGTTGGGGTAGGTGCGGTGGA
>NZ_JAGXJG010000707.1:0-230 GCF_019091725.1 Cellulomonas sp. GbtcB1
CCCCGGCTGCTCCCGCCCATCGCGACCCTCGGGGCCGCGCGCGCGGGGGATGCCGGGGGTGGGTTCGCGGTCGTGGCCGAGGAGGTCCGGGCGCCCGCCGACGCCTCCGCGGGGCGGTCCGACGACATCGCGCGGCAGGTGGCCGAGGCGCCGGCCGTGGCCGGGCAGGCCGGGCGCGCGATCGGCCGGGTCGACGAGCTCGACGCGGGCATGTCCGGCCAGGGCGACGC
>NZ_JAGXJG010000708.1:0-230 GCF_019091725.1 Cellulomonas sp. GbtcB1
GTTGCCCGCGCGCACCTCGTCCAGCGCGCCCGGGTCCACCCCGGACACGACCAGCGGCACGTCGGGGTCCACCCGCCAGGCGGACGAGTTGACGATCACCGTGACGCCCGCGGCGGCGAACCGCGGCGCCTGCGCCTTCGTCGTCGCACCGCCGGCGGAGAACAGCGCGATGCCGAGGCCGGTCGGGCCCGCGGCCTCGGCGTCCCCGACGACGACCTCGGTGCCGCGCC
>NZ_JAGXJG010000709.1:0-229 GCF_019091725.1 Cellulomonas sp. GbtcB1
GCTACGATCCGACTTCGCCCGACGTCGACCACAGCGCGTCGTACGCGCCCGAGATGGGCGAGTTCGCCCACACGAGCGCGAGCACGGTCGCCCCGAGCAGGAAGACGGCGCTGCCGGCCTCGGTCGCGAGGGAGTCGCGCACCGAGGGGCTGACGGAGGGCAGGCGGACCCGCAGCGGCGGGCCGGGGACGGCACGGGTGGGCTCGGCGGCGTCCGTGGCCCCGGGCGG
>NZ_JAGXJG010000710.1:0-229 GCF_019091725.1 Cellulomonas sp. GbtcB1
GGCCGGTCGGGCGGATGATCTGCTCGACCTCGCCGTCGGACATCGCCAGCTCGTAGTCGCCGGGCGTCGCCGACAGGTAGACCGACTGGCCGATCCGATCGACGAACTCCTCCCAGCGCAGCGGTCGGTTGTCCATCGCGCTCGGCAGCCGGAACCCGAAGACGGCGAGGGTCCGCTGGCGGGACATGTCGCCCCCGAACATCCCGCCGATCTGCGGGCACGTCACGTG
>NZ_JAGXJG010000711.1:0-229 GCF_019091725.1 Cellulomonas sp. GbtcB1
CTGTACGCCGTGCCGCCGGGCGTGCCCGACGGGACGCTGCCGACCGGGGCCGACGGGACGCCGGCGCTCGCCGACGTCGGGCCGTTCGTGGGCCAGGCGCTGTTCGCGTAGCCGCGGATCAGGCGAGGTACGCCAGCACGACCGGCACGTCCTGACCCGCCCACGTGCCGACGAGCGTCCGGTCCGTCGGCGCGGCGACGCCCGGGCGGGGCTCGAGCACGACGACGAC
>NZ_JAGXJG010000712.1:0-229 GCF_019091725.1 Cellulomonas sp. GbtcB1
CAGTCGAGCCGGGGCTCAGCCCTCGACCTTGATGCCCATCGACCGAGCGCTGCCGGCGATGATCTTCTCGGCGGCGGCGAGGTCGTTGGCGTTCAGGTCCTCGGGCTTGGTCGAGGCGATCTCGCGGACCTGGTCCGCGGTCAGCGTCGCGACCTTGACCGCGAGCGGGGGGGGGGAGCCCTTCGCGGCACCGGCGGGCTTCTTGGAGGGGTCCCCCGCCCGCGGGTGC
>NZ_JAGXJG010000713.1:0-229 GCF_019091725.1 Cellulomonas sp. GbtcB1
GTCAGCACCGTGCTCGGGTCGGCGATGTCGGTGAGCCGCGCCGCCACGTTGTCCGACGGCCCGAACACGTCGCCGAACCGGGACAGCACCCGGCCCCACACGACCCCGTCGCGCACCGGCGTGACGCCGCGGGCGCCCTCGGCCAGTCCGCCGGCGCCGCGCCCCCGCTCGACGTCCAGGTCCCCGCCGAGCACCCGCGCGAGCTCCAGGGCCACCTTCGCCCCGGTCC
>NZ_JAGXJG010000714.1:0-229 GCF_019091725.1 Cellulomonas sp. GbtcB1
GCCGCCCACCACATCGCCCTCGTCGCGCACGACAACAAGAAGGTCGAGCTGCTCCGCTGGGCGGTGTTCAACCGCGGCACCCTGTCGCGGCACCACCTGTACGCGACCGGTACCACCGGCACGATGCTGGAGTTCGGGCTCGGGCTGCCGGTGACGCGGCTGCTGTCCGGCCCGGTCGGCGGCGACCAGCAGATCGGCGCCACGATCGCCGAGGGCACCATCGACATGC
>NZ_JAGXJG010000715.1:0-229 GCF_019091725.1 Cellulomonas sp. GbtcB1
CGGCAGGATCAGGTAGTACGCGCCGAGCGCGTACTCGATGTTCGGGCAGGAGACCTCGACGATCTCGGCGCCCGCGCCGCGGAGCAGCTCCAGCGACCCCTCGAACCGCGCGAGCACGCCGGGCTGGTAGCCCTCGCCCTGCAGCTCGCGGACAACGCCGACGCGCACGCCGGTGAGGTCGCCGGACGCGCCCTGGCGGGCCGCGGCGACGAGACCCGGCAGCGGCTCC
>NZ_JAGXJG010000716.1:0-229 GCF_019091725.1 Cellulomonas sp. GbtcB1
GGGCTTGCCGACGGTGAGCTCGAAGCCCTCGCGGCGCAGCTGCTCGACGAGGATCGCCAGGGCGAGCTCGCCGCGGCCCTGGACCTCCCAGGCGCCGGGGCGGTCGGTCGGGACGACGCGGAGCGACACGTTGCCGATGAGCTCCGAGTCGAGGCGGTCCTTGACCTGGGGGGCGGTGACCTTGTGGCCCTTGCCGCCCTTGCCGGCCGGCGGCGAGGTGTTGATGCCG
>NZ_JAGXJG010000073.1:0-18544 GCF_019091725.1 Cellulomonas sp. GbtcB1
GGCGCCCCTCGCCGCGCGCCGGCGGCGGGGGGAGCGCCGCGGCGTACAGCCCGCTCGCGGGCGCCCCGCCGAGCTGCGCCGCGGCGGTCGCCCCCGCCGAGGTCCCGACGACCAGGTCGGCGCCGGTCACGTCGAGCCCGCCGTCGAGCAGGCCGGCCACCACCCCGAGCAGCCAGGCGTTGCCGGTCGAGCCGCCGCCGCCCAGCACGAGGGCCCGGGAGCCGGGGCGCGACCGGGTCTCGTCGACCGGGAACGGGACGGGGGCGGGCGCAGGGGCGGGTGTCGTCACGATCCGCGGACGCTAGTCCCGCACCGGCCGGTGCGCGACGGTTTTCCGCGCCACCGCCGCGACGCGGGTCAGCGCGCCGTCAGCCGCGCTTCAGCGGGTCATGGCCCCAGTTCATCAGCGAGTACCGCCAGGCCGAGTCGTCGACGTCGCCGGAGGGCCGCTGGGCCAGGTGCCGGTGCACGTAGCCGACGACCTTCCGCATGTGCGCGTAGTCGTCGTCCGTGAGGTCGGCCTTCTTCGTCCGCGCGATCTCGACGATCCGCCGCCCCGAGTGGTGCCCGACCGACTCGCCGCCGCCGTCCTTCTGCCCGACCGCCCTCGACTCGTCCGTGCCGAGCCAGTCCTCGAGCTCCTTCGGCGCCATGTTGACGGCGTCCGCGTAGTCCCGCGCGACCTCGGTCCGCTCCTCGTCGTCCATGCGCGCCATGCTCGCACCGGCGCCACCCGGTCGCGCGACGAGGCGGTGCCGCAGGGCGCCGGCACCCCGCGCCGCCCTCTCCCGCGCGCCCGCCCGACGCGGGTAGCGTGCGCCGTGACCCGACCGGGGCCCGCCCGGGCCGGCGCGACGAGAGGGGCGGCGCGTGGCCGACCGCATCGAGGAGCTGATGGACGCCAACCTCAGGCGGGTGTTCGGGGAGCGCGACCCCGAGCGCCGGCGGGTGGCGATCGAGGACACGTACACCCGGGACGTCGTGTTCTCCGACCCCGAGGAGACGGTGTCCGGCTGGGACGCCGTGCACCGCAAGGCGCAGGGGCTGCTCGACGGCGCCCCCGGCTTCGCGTTCTCCGCGGACGGGCCGGTGCGCCGGGCGCAGGACCTGGCGCTGCTCGCGTGGCAGTTCGGGCCCCCCGGGCAGGACCCGGTGGTCCGGGGCATCGACGTCGCGGAGGTGCGGGACGACCGGATCGCGCGGCTGTGGACGGTGCTCGTCCGGGACTGAGGCGTGTCGGTGGTCCGCGGGATGCTGGTGCTCTCCGACGACAGGGAGCCGATGATGTCCACCCAGCCCGACGCGCGCCCGGTCCCGGTCGACCCGCCCGGCGTGGTCCGCAGTCCCGTCTTCGCGCAGGGGATGGTGCTGCCCGCAGGCCCCACCCTCCACGTGGGCGGCCAGAACGGGATCGACGCCGACGGCACGCTGCTCGACGGCCTCGGCCCGCAGACCGAGCAGGCGATGCGCAACCTGCTCGCCGTGCTCGCCGAGGCGGGCACGGACGCCGACCACGTGGCGATCCTGCGGATCTTCCTCACCGCGGGGGTCGACCCGACGGCCGCCTACGAGGCCAGCGCGGCGGTGTGGGGCCGGCGGCGCACCGCCGTGACCGTGGTGGCGGTGCCGGAGTCCCGGCCGGGGGTGCTGGTCGAGGTCGAGGCGGTGGCCTCGGTCCCGCCACCCGCCGCCTGACCTCGGCAGGTGGTGTGCGGGCTCACGCCCCCACGTACGCCGCCAGGTGCTCGCCGGTGAGCGTCGACCGCGCCGCCACGAGGTCCGCCGGCGTGCCCTCGAACACGATCCGGCCGCCGTCGTGCCCGGCGCCGGGTCCGAGGTCGACGATCCAGTCCGCGTGCGCCATCACGGCCTGGTGGTGCTCGATCACGATGACGGACTTGCCGGAGTCGACCAGCCGGTCCAGCAGGCCCAGCAGCTGCTCGACGTCGGCGAGGTGCAGGCCGGTGGTCGGCTCGTCGAGCACGAGCACGCCGCCCTTCTCCCCCATGTGGGTCGCGAGCTTGAGCCGCTGCCGCTCGCCGCCGGACAGCGTGGTGAGCGGCTGGCCCAGGCTCAGGTAGCCCAGGCCGACGTCGGCGAGCCGGTCGAGCACCGCGTGCGCGGCCGGGGTCCGCGCGTCGCCCCCCGCCGAAGAACGCCTCCGCCTCGGTCACGGACATCGCGAGCACCTGGCTGATGTCCTTCCCCCCGAGGGTGTACTCCAGGACCGACGCCTGGAACCGGCGGCCCTCGCACTCCTCGCAGGTGGTCGCGACGCCGGCCATCATCCCGAGGTCGGTGTAGACGACCCCCGCGCCGTTGCACGTCGGGCACGCGCCGGCCGAGTTGGCCGAGAACAGCGCGGGCTTCACGCCGTTCGCCTTCGCGAACGCCTTGCGCACCGGCTCCAGCAGCCCGGTGTAGGTCGCCGGGTTGCTGCGCCGCGAGCCCCGGATCGCGCCCTGGTCGATCGCGACCACGCCGTCCCGCTTCGACACCGACCCGTGGATCAGCGACGACTTCCCCGACCCGGCCACGCCGGTGACGACCGTGAGGACGCCGAGCGGCAGGTCGACGTCGACGTCCTTCAGGTTGTGCGAGGACGCGCCCCGGACCTCGAGCACGCCCGACCGCGTGCGCACGGCCGGCTTGAGCGACGCCCGGTCGTCCAGGTGCCGCCCGGTCAGCGTGCCGCTGCGCCGCAGCTCCTCGACGGTCCCCTGGAACACGATCTCCCCACCGCCGGTCCCGGCGCGGGGCCCGAGGTCGACCACGTGGTCGGCGACGGCGATCGCCTCGGGCTTGTGCTCGACGACCAGGACCGTGTTGCCCTTGTCCCGCAGCCGGAGCAGCAGCTCGTTCATCCGCTGGATGTCGTGCGGGTGCAGGCCGATCGTCGGCTCGTCGAACACGTAGGTCACGTCCGTCAGCGACGATCCGAGGTGCCGGATCATCTTGGTCCGCTGCGCCTCGCCGCCGGACAGCGTCCCCGACGGGCGGTCGAGCGACAGGTAGCCGAGCCCGATCTCCACGAACGAGTCGAGCGTCTCCCCCAGCGCCTCCAGCAGCGGCGCCACCGACGGCTCGTGCAGGTCCCGGACCCAGGCCGCGAGGTCGCTGATCTGCATCGCGCAGGCGTCCGCGATGCTGATCCCGCCGATCTTCGACGACCGCGCGCCCTCGTTGAGCCGGGTCCCGCCGCAGTCGGGGCAGGTGGTGAACGTGACCGCGCGCTCGACGAACGCCCGGATGTGCGGCTGCATCGCGTCGACGTCCTTGACCAGCATCGACTTCCGGATCTTCGGGATGATGCCCTCGTAGGTGAGGTTGATGCCCTCGACCTTGATCTTGGTCGGCTCCTTGTGCAGCAGGTCGGCGAGCTCTCGCTTCGTGAAGTCGCGGATCGGCTTGTCCATGTCGAAGAACCCGCTGCCGGCGAAGATCCGGCCGTACCAGCCGTCCATCGTGTAGCCGGGAACGGTCAGCGCGCCGCCGGCGAGCGACTTGTCCGCGTCGTACAGCTGGGTGAGGTCGAAGTCCTGGACGTCGCCCCGGCCCTCGCACCGCGGGCACATGCCGCCGGTGACGCTGAACTCGCGCCGCTCCTTCGTCGCGACGCCGCCCTTCTCGAACGTCACCGCGCCCGCGCCGCTCACCGACGCGACGTTGAACGAGAAGGCCTGCGGCGAGCCGATGTGCGGCTGTCCGAGCCGGCTGAACACGATCCGGAGCATCGCGTTCGCGTCCGTGACCGTGCCGACGGTCGACCGCGGGTTCGCGCCCATCCGCTCCTGGTCGACGATGATCGCGGTGGTCAGCCCGTCGAGGACGTCGACGTCCGGCCGGGCCAGCGTCGGCATGAAGCCCTGCACGAACGCGCTGTACGTCTCGTTGATCATCCGCTGCGACTCGGCGGCGATCGTCGCGAACACCAGCGAGCTCTTGCCCGAGCCCGACACCCCGGTGAACGCGGTGAGCCGGCGCTTCGGGATCTCGACGTCGACGTCCTTGAGGTTGTTCTCCCGCGCGCCCCGCACGCGGATCAGGTCGTGGCTGTCGGCGACGTGCGGCGTCGCCGCCGCCTCCGTCCGCGTGGCGGTCATGGGGTCTCCGTCCGGGATGTCGCGAGCGCTGGCGCACCAGCGTGGCCGGGCGGCACCGTCGCGCGCAAGGACCGCGTCGCCCGGTGCGTGCCCGAGGGCGGCGATCTCAGTACCCGGCCGCCCCGGCCGCTCCGCCCCCGCCCGCCCGGAACGGCCGGAAGAACTCCCGCAGCTCCCGTGCGTACGCCTCGGGCTGCTCGATCGGGGCGAAGTGCCCGCCGCGCGGCGGCTCGGTGATCCGCACCGCGTTCGCGCTCCGCTCGAGCCACGCGCGCGGCGGTCGCACGACGTCGTCGGGGTAGATCGCGAACCCGGACGGCACCTCGACGCGCCGCGCCAGCTGCTCCGGCGGGATCGCGGCGTTCGCCCGGTACATCCGCATCGAGGACCCGATCGTGCCGGTCAGCCAGTAGATCGTCAGGTTGGTGAGGATCTGGTCCCGGGTCAGCGCCCCCTCCGGGTCGCCGCCCCCGCCGCTCCACGACCGCAGCTTCTCGCCCACCCAGGCCGCGAGCCCCGCGGGCGAGTCGGTCAGCCCGACCGCGAGCGTGTCCGGCTTGGTCCGGTGCGCGATCGCGTACGCGCCCTCGGCCGCGACCCACCGCGCGCCCTCGGCGATCCACGCGCGCTCCTCGTCCGTCACCGCGCCGGGGTCGACGTGCGGACCCGGCATCCCCGCGTCCGTGCGGTGCACCGCGACGACCCGGTCCGGGTGGTCGAGCGCGAGATACCGGGTGACGTGGCTGCCGATGTCCCCGCCCGCGGCACCGAACCGGTGGTAGCCGAGCGTCGTCATGAGCTCCGCCCACAACCCGGCGACCGCGATCGAGTCGAGCGCGACCTCGGGCCGGTCCGAGTAGCCGAACCCGGGCAGGTCCGGCACCACGACGTCGAAGGCGTCGGCGGGGTCCGCGCCGTGCGCGCCGGGGTCCGCGAGCAGGTCCACGACCTCCGAGTACCGCCAGAACGAGTCGGGCCACCCGTGCGTGAGCACGAGCGGCAGCGCCGGGCCCGCCCCGCCCACCGCGCGGGCGTGCACCACGTGCACACCGAGCCCGCCGACCCGCACCCGGTACCGGGGCAGCCGGTCGAGCTCCGCCTCGCGCGCCGGCCAGTCGAAGTCCTCGGCCCAGGTGCGCACCAGGTCGCGCAGCCAGGTGACGTCCACGCCGGCGGACCAGCCCGCGTCCTCGGGGACGTCCGGCCAGCGGGTGGCGCGCAGCCTCCGGCGCAGGTCGTCGAGGGCCGCGGGGTCGGTGCGCGGCGCGAACGGTTCGGGGGTCGCGGGTGCGGGGCCGTGCTCGACGGGCGGCATGGGGCCACCGTAGGGCCGGAGCACAGGCGCGTGGGAGGGGTCAGCCGCCGATCCGGACCGGGGACTCGCCCCCGCCGTACAGCGCACCGTCCACGGGGTACGCCCACCCGTCGGCCTCCGGCGGCAGCGCGGCCCGCCACCGCTCCGCGCCCGAGCGCAGCGACCACGCGATCAGCTCCGCGCCGCCGTCGACGCCCTGCTCGACGAGCAGCAGCGACCGGCCGTCCGTCAGCGGGGAGAGCCAGACGTTCGAGACGTCCCGCACGGGCTCGCCGTCCGGGCCGGTCGCGCGCACGGTGCGCCACATCGGCCGGCCGTCGCGCGCGTCGACCGCCCAGGCCGCCGTGGCGTCGACGCCGTACAACACGCCCCCGAGCAGCAGGACGGTCCCGTCGGTGGCCCCGTCGAGGCCCGTCTGCCACACCGTCCGCCCGGAGCCCGCCTCGACCGCGCGAAGCGTGCGGTCGCCGCCGACCACCGCGGACAGCACCTCGAGCCCCGGGACCGACCCGTCGTCGACGGCCAGCTGCACCGGCAGCGCGGGGACGACTGCCGTCCCGCTGCCGTCGGGTCCCGCCAGCCGGACCGAGCCCGGGTCCCCGTCCTGCACCAGCAGGCCGCCGCCGCGCCCGATCCAGACCTGGGTCCCGTCCGCCTGCAGCGCGCCGTCGTCCGTCCCGAGCACCCGCTGGCGCCCGCCGACCCAGACGAGCAGGTGGTCGTCCGCCAGCTCGAGGTGCGGGTCGAACACCGGGTCGACCGGCAGGTCGGCGAGCTCGGTCGACCAGAGCGGCTCCTGCGTCGCCACGTCCTCGGCGGTGAACCGCACGGTGCGCTCGTCGACGACCTCACCCAGCACGAGCAGCGCGTCGTCCGCGGCGACCGCCGTCTGCGGCGCCACCTCCCGGTCCGCGAGCACGGCGCCCGACGCGGCGTCGAGGGTCAGGAGCCGGCTGCGGGTCGGCGGGTCCTCCCGCCACCCGCCGTCGCCCGTGAGCGTGGCCGGGCGGTCCGCCACGAGGCAGCGCACGCGCGTGACCGGCTCGCCGGCCCTCCCGGCCCCGCCGGCCGCCCAGCACTCCGGCGGACGCATCGTGGGCTGCGCGGTCGCCTCCGCCTGCGTCTCCACCTCGGTCCGCCAGGAGGTCGCGCCGCTGCGGGCGTCGACGGCCGAGACGGCCCGCGGCCGCCCGAAGTCGACCCGCTCGCCGGCCACCCGCAGGTCCCCTGCGACGACGCCGCCCGTCAGGCGCGGGTCGGTCTCCCCCTCGTCGAGCGGCACGGTGCGCAGCTCCGGCCCGACGTCGTACCGGACGACGCCCTCGACGGTCCGCGCCGCGGCCACCCGGTCCCGCTCCCGCGCGTCCTGCACGACCTGCACCGCCACGACGGCCAGGACAGCCAGGGCGCCCACGGGCCACCAGCGCAGCAGCGCCCGCCGCCGTGCCCGCCGGCGGGCGTCGCCCGCGGGGTCGGCCCCCGACGCGCCCGTGCCGGCCGAGGCGCCCGGCTCCTCACCGAGCACGACCTCCTGCATCGCCTCCGGGCCGGCCATGCAGGCAACCTACGGCCTGCGGGCCCGCGCCGGGGTGCGTTCTGCGGTCCCCGGGTGGAGAGAGTGTGCGTGGCGGTTCGATCTATTGCGTTTCGATAGATTCCGAGCGATCCTCGATGCCATGACCCTCGACAGCTGGGCCACCGCCCTGCTCCGCATCGCCCTCGTCGTGCTCTTCGGGATCCTGGTCGTGTTCCAGACCCTCTCGCTGCCCGGCCAGTTCCGGTACCTCGCCGAGCAGAACCCCCAGGACGCCGCGCTCCGCTGGCCGGCGACCGCCATCACCGTGTTCTGGGTGCTGTGCGTGCAGGTCGTCATCGTCGCGACCTGGCGGCTGCTGACCCTCGTCCGGCGGGACCGGATCTTCACCGAGGCCTCGCTCGGCTGGGTGGACGCGATCGTGTGGGCCGTCGCCGCGGGCTGGCTGGTGCTGGTGGGGGTGCTGCTCTGGGTCGGCCTGCACGCGGACGACCCCGGCCTGCCGATGCTGCTGTTCCTCGCGACCGCCGTGGTCACCGTGGTCGCCCTGGTGCTGCTGGTGCTGCGGGCCCTGCTGCGCCAGGCCACCGCGCTGCGCACGGACATGGACCAGGTCGTCTGATGCCGATCGTCGTGCGCATCGACGTCGAGCTGGCCCGCCGCAAGATGAGCGTCGGCGAGTTCGCCGAGCGGGTGGGCCTCACGCCCGCGAACGTCGCCGTGCTGAAGAACGGGCGGGCGAAGGCGGTCCGGTTCAGCACCCTCGACGCCATGTGCCGGGTCCTGGAGTGCCAGCCGGGCGACCTGCTGGAGTGGGTCGAGGAGGACTGAGGCGCGGCACGATCGTCCGCGCCGGGTGATGCCCCGCCCGCCCGCGCGGGTGCCACGGTGGTGCCGTCGCCCTGCGCGGTACCGGCTCCGTCCGGACGCCGGGCGCGCCGGGCGGTCGCCGAGGGGGGTCGACCGCTGTGGACGCCTGGAACTACCTGATCATCCTGGCCCTGGTCATCTACGCCATCGTCCGGCAGACGCAGAAGCACGAGGTCGTCGGGAGCACCCGGTTCAAGCTCGCGCTCATCTACGCGGGCGTCGGGCTGGTCATCGGCGGGTTCAACCTGCCCACCGGCCCGTGGGGCTGGTCGTTCCTCGCGCTCAGCCTGGTGCTGTCGGCGGTCGTCGGGGTGGTCCGCGGGCGCCTGACCCACGTGTGGCGCGACGCCGCCGACGGGCGGGTGTGGGCGCAGGGCACCGCCGTCACCATCAGCCTGTTCGTCGCGCTGATCCTGGCGAAGGTCGCGCTCGGCACGATCGCCTACCTCAACGACATCAGCGACGACGGCGGCACCGGGGAGGTGCTGCTCATGATCGCGCTCATGGTCGGCCTGCAGGCCGAGATCGTCTGGCGGCGCGCCCGCGCGATCGGCGCCCGCGCGAGCAGCCGCGCCCCGGGGGCGCCGGTCACACCCTGACGGCGGCGCCGCGGGGCGGCACGACGCCGGGTTCATCCGGGCCGGCCCGCGCGGCCGTCGCGACGCCCCGCCCGGCCCAGCACGACCCTGCCCACGAGGGCCGCGGCGGCGAGCGTGGCGAGCCGCGCCGCGTCTCCCCCGCCGAACGTCAGCTCCGCCTCGGCGTTGGTCGCGAACCCGGTGACCGTGCACCACGCCAGGAACGCCGCCAGCGCGAGCAGCGGCGCGGGCATCCGCCGCCCGAGCACCGCGACGGCGACCGCTCCCACCGCCGTCGGCAGCCACGGCCCGAGCTGCCACCACGATGCCACCGCGACGCCGGTCAGCGTCGCGGCGGCGACCAGCAGCACCCGCACGACGGCGGCGAGCTCGTCGTCGGTCATCGCGTCCTGCCGCGGCCGCCCGCCCACCCGCTCGTCGTCCGCCCGCGGGTCGCGGGCCCGCCCGCCGTGCCGCACCGTCGCGCTCATGCCGCCAGCGTGCGCCCGGCGGCTCCCTCCGGCGGAGGTCCTGACGGAACCCGAACGCCCCGCGCCCGGATCCGCACGGGACGCTGACGCCCCGGGCCGGCCGCCGCCGGGCGCGCGGACACGGGCCCGCCTACCCGGTCCCGTCCCGCGCGATCGCGGCGACGCGCTCCGCCGTGCGCGCGGGCCCCTCGTCGCCGGTGACGAGCACGTGCGTGGCCAGCGCCCGCGGGGCCGGGTCGTCGAGCCAGCCCGCGAGGAAGTCGTGGCCGTCGCGCACCCAGTCCGTCCCCTTCGACGCCACCGACCGCGCCCGGAGCACGCGCAGCGCCTCGTGGCGCCCCGCCGCCGGGAGCAGCAGCACCACCGCGCCCGCCCCGGCCAGCGCCCCGGCCACCGCGGACCCGAGCGCGGGGTCGGCGTACGTCGTGTGCCCCGCCCCCAGCGCGAGCACCGCGCCGGGGTGGTCCGCGACCAGCCGCCCCACGGCGTGCGCGCGCGCGGGTTCCCACTCCCGCTCGGCGGCCACCCGCCCCGCCGCGGCGATCCGCCCGCGCAGGCGGTCGAGGTCCCAGCCGACCTCGCGGTAGTACCGCTCGCCCGCCGCGTCGGCGTCCACGAACGGCACCCCGAGGGCGGTCGCGGCGGCCGCCCCGACCGTGGACTTGCCGGAGGCCGCGGGGCCGACGAGCACGAGCAGGGGCCCGGGAGGGCCGTCGGGCGGCGCGGCGGCGCGGGCGGGGGGCACCGGCCGAGTCTGCCGCACGGCCGGTCCCGCCGGCCGGCGTCCCCGGCGCGGCGCCCCCGCGCGGCGATCCCGGCTGGCACACTCGGCCGCGGCACCCCGCCGCACCGAGAGGACCCGACCGATGTCGTTCCAGGCCTACCTCGACGCGATCGAGGACAAGACCGGCAGGACCCCGCGCGCGCTCGTCGACGAGGCGCGGGCCAAGGGACTCGACGGCGCCGACGTCAAGGCCGGTGCCATCGTCGCGTGGCTCGCCGAGGACTACGGCCTGGGCCGCGGCCACGCGATGGCCCTCGTGCACGTCATCAGGAAGGGCCCGCAGATCGACGCGAAGCACGTCGGCTCGACGGGCAGCCACCGCGACGAGTCGGACACCCTGTGGCTCGACGGCAGGGCGACCAGGCCGAGCTGACCCGCCCGCGTCGCCGTCCCGGTCGCCCGGCAGGCCGCTCAGCAGGACAGATGCGAGGGCGGAGGTCAGACTTCCGGCGTGAGGACGATCGGTGTCGAGGAAGAGTTCCTGCTCGTGGCGGAAGACGGGTCGCCCCGGGCGGTCGCGGCGGCCGTGCTGCAGCACGCGTCGTCCCAGGACGGCGAGGACGACGGGGGCGAGCCGGGCGGGAACCTGGAGAAGGAGTTCGCCCAGGAGCAGGTCGAGACGTCGACCCACCCGTGCACGGACCTGGGCGCGCTGCTCGAGGAGGTGCGCGCGGGACGCTGGCACGCCGACTCCTCCGCGCAGCACGCGGGCGCGCGCATCGTCGCCCTGGCCACGTCGCCCAGGGACGTCGAGCCGACCGTCGTCGTGAACCGGCGCGCGCAGGACATCGCCGCCGCGTTCGCGCAGACCGCCCGTGACCAGCTGACCTGCGGGTGCCACGTGCACGTCGAGGTCGCCGACGACGAGGAGGGCGTGCGCGTCGTCGACCACCTGCGCCGCTGGAACCCGGTGCTGCTGGCGCTCTCCGCGAACAGCCCGTTCTGGCGCGGCGACGACTCGGGCTACGAGAGCTTCCGCTCGCAGGTGTGGGGCCGGTGGCCGACCGCGGGCGCCACCGCTCCGTTCGGCGACGCGGCCACGTACCGCGAGACGGTGCGGTCCCTGGTCGAGAGCGGGACCATCCTCGACACCGGGATGGTCTACTTCGACGCCCGGCTGTCCGCGCGCTACCCGACGGTCGAGGTCCGGGTCGCCGACGTCTGCCTCGACCCGGAGGACGCGGTGCTGCTCGGCGCGCTGGTGCGCGGCCTCGCCGACACCGCGGTCGACGGCGGTGACGACGACCTGGCCCCGCAGCCGCGGGCCGAGGAGGTGCGCGTGGCCGGCTGGCGGGCGGCGCGCTCGGGCCTGACGGGCGACCTGGTGAGCCCGCTGACGGCGCGCCCGGTGCCGGCGGCGCGGGCGGTCGACGAGCTCCTGCGGCACGTGACCCCCGCGCTCGAGCGCGCGGGCGACCTGCCGTGGGTGCGGGAGCACCTCGACGCGCTGCTCCGCCGCGGCAACGGCGCCCAGCAGCAGCGGCGGTGGCGGCACGAGGGCGCGGACGACGCGGAGCTGGTGCGGCGCGCGGTGCGCAGCACGCTCGCCTGACGGCCGGGACCGCCCGCGGCGCCGGGCGTGACGCACGCGACACCGTGGCGACGCCCCGCCGACCTGCGAGGACGGCGCGCACGCCGGGTGTGCCCGAGGTCACCCGCCCGCGCTCGCCGCGCGTTCACGGGACCTTCACGCCACACTGGAACACTGAACGGTCCCCGGACGTTGACCCCACCGAACAAGCGATACGTCTGCACGTCCAGGCAAGTCAAGGCATGTCAAGGCACGGAGGTCCCTGATGTCGAACCGGTCCCTGCGCGGTATGCGCATCGGGTCCCACAGCATGGAGACGGACGAGGGCGTCGACTTCGCCCCGCGTCTCCAGGCGTACTACGACTGCCCCAACGGGCACACGATCATCCTGCCGTTCTCGGTCGAGGCCGACGTGCCGGTGGTGTGGGAGTGCCGGTGCGGCGAGGAGGCGCTGCTGCGCGACGCGTCCAAGCCCGAGCCGAAGGCCACGAAGCCCCCGCGCACCCACTGGGACATGCTGCTGGAGCGCCGCACCATCAAGGAGCTCGAGGAGCTGCTCGACGAGCGCCTCGACCTGCTCCGCGCCGGCAAGCTCCGCCGGAGCGCCTGACCGTCCCACGGACGGCCGTGAGCACGGGCCTCGCACCCTCGGGTGCGGGGCCCGTCGTCGTGTCAGCCGCGGCGGCCCGCCGCGCGCCGCACCAGGTCGCGCACCTGGCGCGCGCGCTCCTGCGCGCCCCACACCGTGACGCGCACCAGCGCCTCGACGACGATCGACCGGCTCATCTTCGACCGGCCCTCGGCGCGCTCCACGAACGTGATCGGCACCTCGACCACGCGGCCGCCGGCGCGCAGCACCCGCCAGGCCATGTCGATCTGGAAGCAGTAGCCGTGCGAGGCGACCTCGCCGAGCGCCAGCCCCTCGAGCGCCGCCGCCCGGTACACCCGGAACCCGGCGGTCGCGTCCCGCACCGGCAGCCCCATGGCCAGCCAGGCGTAGGTGTTCGCCCCGCGGGACAGCAGCTGCCGGTGCAGCGGCCAGTTCACGACCCGGCCGCCGCGGACCCAGCGCGACCCGATGACCAGCTCCGCCTCCGGCACCCGCTCGAGCAGCCGCGGCAGGTCCTCCGCGCGGTGCGACCCGTCGGCGTCCATCTCGACCACGGCGTCGTAGCCCCGCTCGAGCGCCCACCGGAACCCCGCGACGTACGCGGTGCCGAGCCCCTGCTTCCCGGTGCGGTGCAGCACCCGGATCGCGGCTCGGCCGCGCTCCTCGGCGTCGGCGGCGGCGATCCGCTCGGCCAGCTCCCCCGTGCCGTCGGGCGACGCGTCGTCGACGATGAGGACGTCGGCGTCCGGGACGTGCAGCCGCAGCGCGGCCAGCGCCCGGGGCAGGCTGTCGCGCTCGTCGTACGTGGGGACGACGACCAGCACGCGACCGGCGGGCCGGCTGCCGGACCCCGGCGTCACGCGGCCCCCTCCGGGCGGTCGTCCCGGCGGGTCCGCCGCGCGCCGGCCATCCCGGCGAGCGTCATGACGACGGCCAACGCCCCGACCACGCCGCTCGGCCACGCGCCGAGCACCGCGGCGGGCGTGAGCGACTGGCGCAGCGGCAGCCGGGCGACGAGCTGGTCGGCGGTGAACAGCTCGGTGTCCTGGGCGACGGTGCCGTTCGGCGCGATCACGGCGCTGACGCCGACGGTGCTGACCTGGACGGTCGCGCGGCCGAGCTCGACCGCCCGCAGGCGGGCCATCGCGAGCTGCTGGGTCGACTCGGCGGAGTAGCCGAAGGACGCGTTGTTGGTCTGGACGACCAGGACCTCGGCGCCCTCGCGCACGCTCTCCCGGACGATCCCGTCGTACGCCACCTCGAAGCAGATGACGTCGCCGATCTGCACGGTGCGGCCGAGGCGGGCGGACTCCAGGGGCACGACGCCCGGCTCCGTGCCCGCGAGCATGTCGTTCTGCACCAGGTCGACGGCCGAGGAGAACGGGCGGACCAGGCTGCGCAGCGGGATGTACTCCGCGAAGGGCGCCGGCCGCTGCTTCGAGTAGGACGCCACGGGTCCGACGCCGGGCTCCCAGAGCAGCGACGTGTTGTACCGGCCGCCCGACTCCGGGTACTGGATCGTGCCGATCAGCATCGGCGCACCCACCGCCTGGGCCGCTGCGTCGATGTCCGCCGCTGCCTGGGCGTCCACCTCGGGGTCGATGTCGGTGCCGTTCTCCGGCCACAGCACCAGGTCCAGCTCGCCCGGCTCCACCTGGTCGAGCAGCGCGTACGTACCCGCGAGGTGGTTGTCCAGGACCTCGCGCCGGTTGTCGAACGCGTGCAGCCCCGGCTCGGAGACGTTGCCCTGCACGGCCCCGACGGTCAGGGTGCCGTCCTCGGCGCGGGTGCCCATCGGGACGAGGAGGCCGACCACGACCAGCGCCACCGCGACCGCCACGCGGCCGAGCATCGGCAGGAGCGCGAACCGTCGCGCGGCCAGCCAGGCCAGCGCGAGCGCGGCGCCCGCCGCCGCCACGGCGGCCGAGACCAGCGGTGCGCCGCCCAGGCGCGCGAGGGACAGCACCGGCGAGTCGGCCTGGGAGAACGCCAGCCGGCCCCAGGGGAAGCCGCCGAACGGCCAGATCCCGCGCAGCTCCTCGACCGCGACCCACAGCACGACGAACACCACGAGCTGCAGGGAAGCGCGGCGCCACACCGCCTCGCCCCGGCGGGCCCAGGTCCACGCGGCGCCGAACAGCGCGACGAAGCCCGCCTCCGCCACCGAGAGCGCGATCCACGGCACGGCACCGACCGCGACGTCGGCCCAGGTGAGCAGCGGCACGAAGAACGCCAGGCCCCAGGCGAACCCCAGCAGGGCGTTCCACCGGGCGCTGTCGCGGCGCATCGCGAGGAACAGCAGGGCCATCCCGGGCGCGGCGGCGTACCACCAGCCGAGGTCGGGGAACGCGGCCCAGGTCAGCAGGCCGCCGAGGACCGCCAGGACCGCGCTCCACCAGCGGGAGGGGTCACGGAGCGGCACCGCGCCAGGGTACGGCACCCGGCTGTCCGTCCGGCGCCACGCTGCGGGCCCGGGCGCGTGCGGCGGTGCCGACCCGGCGCGCGCCGCGACCGGTCGGCCGGGGCGGGTCGGGCGGGTGGGGCGACGGCGTCCGGGTCCGTCGACGCGTCAGCCGGCGTGGCGGCCCGGGTCGCCCCGTCGGGGGCGGGGCCGACCGACCGGCCCGCGTGTCCTTCGTACCGCACGACACCACCTGGGGCGGTGCCCGTTCTCTAGTGAACACGCGGGCCTGGTCGGAGCCCGACGTGGTCCGGGCGTCCTACCCCCTGGGGCGCTCACCGAGCGGCGCCTCTGCCGGACCACTCCCGAGAACCTATCGAACCGACGGGGGGTGTCAAGGGTCCGGCGGCGCCGCCCGGAGGCGTCCGCGCAGGTCGCCACGCGCGTCGGGCGCTGTCGGATTTGTCCAGATGGTCGAGACGCCCCGGCGTGTCGTCCGGCGTGTCGCCCGGGCGCCCGCGGGCGTCCACCGGGCCGCCGACCGGGTGAGGCGGCACCCCGCGCGGAGCAGCGGATTCACCCGTCCGCGCGACCCGGGCCGGGCGCGGCGCCGGACGTCACCCCAGCGCGTCGTGCAGCACCGCGCCCGCGCGGACCGCGCGGACGCACTCCGGCAGGGGCTCGTCGTCTCGCAACGCCGGCAGCACGCCACCGGGGCCGGCCGTGCCCTCGGGGACCCGCCAGACCGCCAGGTGGGCGGGAGCGCCCACCACGAGGTCGCCGGGAGCCGCACCGCCCGCGCCTGTCCGCCTGGCCGCCGCCCAACCGCCGCGCGTGTGCGCGGCCAGCGCCGCCGCGACCGGCAGCCGCTGGTCGGGCGTCCGGTGCCGCACCGCCGCGCGGACCGCGCCCCACGGGGCGAACGGCGTCACGGGGCTGTCCGAGCCGAACGCGAGGGGCACGCCCGCGGCGCGCAGGTCGGCGAGCGGGTGCAGGGACGCCGCGCGTCCGCGTCCGAGCCGTGCCGCGTACGTCCCGTCGTCCCCGCCCCAGGCGTCGTCGAACGCCGGCTGCACCGACACGGTCAACCCGAGCAGCACGAGCGCCGCCAGCGCCGGGGCGTCCAGCATCGAGGCGTGCTCGAGCCGGTGCCCGCCGGCGCGCACCGCGTCGACGCCCTCGACCTCGGCGGCCACCCGGAACCCGAGGAGCACCTCGTCGAGCGCCCGGTCGCCGATGACGTGGAACGCCGCGGGCAGCCCCGCGCGGGTGGCGGACGCCACGTGGTTGCTCACCTGCTCGGCGGTGAGGTCCAGCCGGCCCGCGGGGTGCGGCCAGCCGTCGGGCGCGTCGGCGTACGGGGCGCGCAGCGCGGCCGTCCGGCTGCCGAGCGAGCCGTCGGCGGCCAGGTCCCCGCCCACGCCGGCCAGGCCCGGGATCGCCGCGGCGAGCGCGCGGACGTCGTCGGCGGTCTCGCACAGCTCGGCCCGGTACCCGACGACCAGCGGCAGCGTCGACGCCGGGTCCGCGGTCAGCGCCAGCAGCGCGGCGAGGCCCGCCCGGGTGTCCGTGCGCGGGGCGCTCTGCTCGTGCACGGCGACGACGCCGGCGCGCGCCGCCGCCTCGAGGGCGCCGCGGTACCGGGCGTCCCGGACGTCGGCGGGCAGGTCCCGGAGCGCCGCGCGCGCGACGGCGTGCGCCTCCCCCGTCACCAGCCCGTCCGCCCGCCACCCGGGCAGGTCGCGGAGCCCGAGCACCTCGGCGAACGACGTCGACACGACCCCGGCGTGCAGGTCGACGCGGCCGAGGTAGACCGGCGCCCCGCCCGCGGCGGCGTCCAGCTCCTGGCGGGTCGGCGGGCGGCCCTCCGGCCAGCCGTCCTCCGCCCAGCCCCAGCCGGTGAGCGGGGCGCCCTCCGCGGCCAGCCGGTGGCCGACCGGGCCGGTGGCCGCCGCGTGCACGGCCGCCAGCGCCTCCGCGAGCGAGGCGCACGCCCCCAGGTCCACGCCGGCGCGCACCAGACCGGTGTCGAGCACGTGCGCGTGCGCGTCGACGAACCCCGGCGTCACCAGGGCGCCGCCGAGGTCCACGACGTCGTCCGCCCCGTCGGCAAGGCCGTCCGCCTCGTCGGTACCGCCGACCCACGCGATCGCGCCGTCGGCGACCAGCAGGGCGGAGGGCGCGGCGGCGGTCGCGGGCGCGGCGAGGACGGCAGGCGTCAGCACCGCACCGCCCCGGTACAGGGTGGTGCTCACGCGGGAACCCTAACCGGGCAGGTCACAGGCGGCCCGCGGGCGTTCGTCGCCGGGCGCCTCCCCCGTCACGTCCCCGCGTACGCCACCACGCCGCGGCGCACCGCGGTCACCGCCTTGCGCGCCGTCTCCCGCAGCCGCGCGTCGGGCGCGGCCTTGGCCACCTGGTCCAGCACGTCGACGACCTGCTTGCACCACCGGACGAAGTCGCCCGCCGCGAGGTCCGCGTCCCGGAGCACGGCGTCGAGCCCGCGCCCGGCCGCCCACCGGTGCACGGGCGCCACCAGGCCGAGGTCGAGCGGCTGCGTCGACTCGATGCGGCGCGCGCTCTCCAGGTCGTCGAGCTCGGACCAGATGCGCGTCGTCGCGTCGAGGGCGATGCCCAGCCGGCTCGACGGACCACCGGGCACCGCGGGGCTGCGGTCCCGGTCGTCCCGGCGCGCCGAGTACACGACGGCCGACACCGCGGCGGCGAGCCCCGGCACGTCGAGCTCCGCCCACGCCCCGCGCCGCAGGCACTCGGCGAGCAGCAGGTCGTTCTCGGCGTAGATCCGCCGGAGCCACCGGCCCTCGTCGGTCACCACCGTGCCCCCGTCCTCGTCCGTCGCCAGGTAGCCGAGGGAGTCCAGCACCTCGCAGATCCGGTCGAACACGACCGCGATCGAGCCGGTCCGGCCCTCGATCCGCCGGACCAGCGCCCGGTGCTCGCCCTCCAGCCGGGACCACCGCTCCGCCCAGCGGGCGTGCTCCTCGCGGTCGGGGCACTGGTGGCACGGGTGCGCGCGCAGCTCGCGACGCAGCGCGGCGATCGCCTCGTCCTCGTCCTCCGCGACCGCCCGGCCACGGCGCCGGGCGGGGGCGGCCCCCGTGATCCTCCCCACGTTGATCTCCCCGCGGAGGGTCGCCGCCAGGTCACGCCGGTGCGACGCCGCCCGCGGCGAGAAGCCCTTCGGCACGCGCAGCCGCCCGACCGCCCGGATCCCGTCGCCGACCTCCTGGACCGACAGCCGGCGCACCTCGCGCTCAGTCGTGAGCACCATGGGCCGGGCGCCCTCGAAGCCGCCGTGCGTCCCCGGGTCGACGACCACCGCGTAGGTGGACCGCCGGCCGCTCGGCACCGCGACGACGTCGCCGACCGACAGGCCCTGCAGGCTCGCCGCCGCCTGCTGCCGCCGCGCCGCCGCGCTCGCGCGGTGCACGCCCCGCTCCCGGTCCGAGAGCTCGCGGCGCAGCGCGAAGTACTCGCCGAAGTCCCCGAGGTGGCAGGTCATCGCCTCGGCGTAGCCCTCGAGCGCCTCGGCGTGGCTCTGCGCCTGCCGCGCGAGGCCGACGACCCCGCGGTCGGCCTGGAACTGCGCGAACGACGTCTCCAGCACCTCGCGCGCCCGGACCCGGCCCACCTGCGCGACCAGGTTGACCGCCATGTTGTAGGTCGGCCGGAACGCCGAGCGCAGCGGGTACAGCCGCTTCGACGCGAGCCCCGCCAGCGCCATCGGGTCGAGGTCGCCCCGGCCCAGGACGACCGCGTGGCCCTCGGAGTCGATGCCCCGCCGCCCCGCGCGGCCGGTCAGCTGGGTGTACTCCCCCGGCGTGATGTCGACGTGGTGCGAGCCGTCCCACTTGACCAGCTTCTCCAGCACCACGGACCGCGCGGGCATGTTGATGCCCAGAGCCAGCGTCTCCGTGGCGAACACCACCTTGACCAGCCCGCGGGCGAACGCCTCCTCGACCGTCTCCTTGAACGCCGGCAGCATCCCGGCGTGGTGCGCGGCGACGCCCCGCACCAGCGCGTCGACGAAGCCCCAGTAGCCGACGACGTCGAGGTCCTCCGGCGCGATCGACGCGCACCGGGTCTCCGCGATGAACCGGATCTCCTCCGCCTCCGCGGGGGGCGTCAGCCGCAGCCCGCCCGCGAGGCACTGGGCGACCGCGGCGTCGCAGCCGGCGCGCGAGAAGATGAACACGATCGCCGGGAGCAGGCCGGCCTCGTCGAGGACGTCGACCATGACGGGGCGCGGCACCGGCCGCGGGCCGCCCCCGCCGGGGCCACCGCCGCCGGGGCCGCCGCCCGGCCG
>NZ_JAGXJG010000717.1:0-229 GCF_019091725.1 Cellulomonas sp. GbtcB1
CCGGCCCCGGGAAGCCGGCGCCCGGCGAGAACCCCAAGCGGGTGTACGCGGGGAAGAAGCAGACGCCGTCGACCCGGCTCGGCCCCGCGCTGATCATCCGGCAGGCGTTCACCGACGCCCAGCACTACCGCGCCGCGCGCGCCGCCGCCGGGGCCAAGGGCGAGCCGTTCAAGGTCGACCTCGGCCTGGAGACGCTGGCGCGGGTGTTCTTCGGCGAGGTAAGTCGCAT
>NZ_JAGXJG010000718.1:0-229 GCF_019091725.1 Cellulomonas sp. GbtcB1
ATGCGCGTTGACAGGCCTCTCGGCGCGCCGATACGTTTCCGACAACTCGGAAGCGAGCGAAAGGTTTTCTCGACAGTCCGGGGCACGCAGGCGTGCGCCGCATGTCCGTCCTGGCATCCGTTTCACGGTCTCAGCCCTGCCCGGGCGGTGCGCCCGAGGGTCGCGTCCAGCGCGCCCCTGACGCCCCGTGCCCAGGAGGTCCTGCCGTCATGGCCGTCACCGCCCGGAC
>NZ_JAGXJG010000719.1:0-229 GCF_019091725.1 Cellulomonas sp. GbtcB1
TCACGTCCGGGCAGGGCTCGGACGCGCAGACGATCGCCGCCGGCCGGCTGCTCGCGGCGCACCTCACCCACCCGCCCGCCGGCGCCGACGTCGGGTTCGCGTGGACCCTGACCGACGCCGCCGACGCCGCCGCGCGGCTGGCGGACGGGTCGTACGCCGCGGTCGTGACGACCCCGTCGGACTTCTCCGCGGACGTGGGCTTGCTCGCGTCCGACGGCCCCGGGCCGGC
>NZ_JAGXJG010000720.1:0-229 GCF_019091725.1 Cellulomonas sp. GbtcB1
GGGGGGGACGCTACGCCGGGCCACCCACACGCCGGGCGCGGGCCTGCCCGACGGCGCGCCCCGCGACGCCCTCCGCGACGACGGCGGCCCCGCCGGCGACCGTCGCGGGCGGCAGCGTCGCGGCGAGCACGACGCACCCGACGGCGCCGAGCACCTGGAGCGCGCGCGGGAACCGCCCGTGCGCCCGGTCCTGGGTCAGCGCGGCCGCGTTCGCGACCAGGTAGTAGAG
>NZ_JAGXJG010000721.1:0-229 GCF_019091725.1 Cellulomonas sp. GbtcB1
CCGGACTTGGGGGTCCGTGGTTCCGCTGCAGGGCGCGCTGGGCACCGTGTCCGGCGTGTGCGTCATCGCGTGGTCCCCCGACGACGGCAAGGTCGTCGCGCAGGAGCACGGCTGCGGCGCGCACTCCGAGACGGACGTCGAGCCGCGGCCGACCGAGTGGCCGGACGTGCCGGTCGCGCGCGAGCTGGACGTGCTGCCGACCGCCGAGGTCGACGGGACCGGGGCGGTC
>NZ_JAGXJG010000722.1:0-229 GCF_019091725.1 Cellulomonas sp. GbtcB1
GCGTGCCGTTGGACCGGGGGCGGCCGCTCGGGGAGCGGGACGGGGCGGCCGAGCCCGCCGCCGGCGGGGCGCGCGACCGGCGGGACCACCCGGTGCGCGTCGACCTGGGGTCGGGGGCGAACGACGCCGGGCGGGACGCGGGCGCCGGACGGAGATCACGCGGCTGGCTCGCCGGCTCGCCGCCCCCGCCCCGGCCTGGACCGCCCGGGCGGACGCCGTGGTCGGCGGC
>NZ_JAGXJG010000723.1:0-229 GCF_019091725.1 Cellulomonas sp. GbtcB1
GGTCGCCCGTCACCCGGGCGAGGGGCACGCCGTCGTAGACGCAGCCGCCGCAGGCCTCGGACATGCCGTAGGTGGTCACGACCCGCGCGCCCGCGGTCCGGGCGGCGGCGAGCAGCCCCGGCGGCGTGGCGGCCCCGCCGAGCAGCACCGCGACGAAGGCGGGGAGCGCGTCCCGCCCGGGCGCCGAGTCGAGCAGGCGGTGCACCTGCGGCGGGACCAGCGAGGTGTA
>NZ_JAGXJG010000724.1:0-229 GCF_019091725.1 Cellulomonas sp. GbtcB1
GTGACCTTCACCGGCGCGCGGGTGCTGCGGGCGACCACGGCGGGCCGCGAGGGCACGAACACCTCGGTGTACTGGGGCGCGCCCACCGAGGCGGTGCGCGGCTCGGAGCCGAGCGCCAGGCCGAGCACCACCGGCGAGCGCCCGATGACCCGGTCGCCCTCCTGGAACTCGACCGTCCTGGACGGGACCCAGGTGCCCTCGACCCGGACCTGCGAGACCAGCAGCGTCG
>NZ_JAGXJG010000725.1:0-229 GCF_019091725.1 Cellulomonas sp. GbtcB1
GCCGCGGGCACGACCGCCCGCGGGAAGCCGGTGCGGGTCACCCTGGCCGGGCCGAGGCCGCGCCCGGCGACGAGCTCCGCGAACGCCGCGCCCGCGACCCGCTGCGCGCCGAGCGCCAGCAGCACGTACCCGGAGTTGTTGTACGCGAACTCCGCGCCCGCCTCGGGCACCTGGGCGTGCGGCGCGAGCAACGGCAGGAAGGCCTCGGTGTCGTCCAGCACCTGCGGCC
>NZ_JAGXJG010000726.1:0-229 GCF_019091725.1 Cellulomonas sp. GbtcB1
GGGCCGCCCGGCCCTGGCGCACGGTGCTGGCGCTGCAGGCGGAGCTCGCCGCCTGAGCCCGCGGCGCCCGCCCGGCCTCGCTACCGTGGGCCGCATGACGACCCTGTTCACCCGCATCATCGGCGGCGAGATCCCCGGCCGGTTCGTCTGGGCCGACGACCGCGCGGGGGCGTTCGGCACGCTCGCCCCGATCACCGACCGGCACGGGCTCGTGGTGCCTCGCGCGGAG
>NZ_JAGXJG010000074.1:0-17178 GCF_019091725.1 Cellulomonas sp. GbtcB1
CCGTCGCGGCGACCGCCGCTGCGGCGGCCGACCCGGCCACGACCCACGGCGCGGCGCCGACGCCCTCGGTGTCGTCCTCCACCGGCGCCGCGACAGCGGTCACCTCGGCGGTGAGCTCGGCAGCGGGCTCGGTCGGCGCGGCGGTCGCCGGCTCGGCGCCGGGCTCGGCGGTCGGCCCCGCCGCGCCGGCGTCCACCGCGCCGGCGCCCTCGAACGCCACCGGCGTGAACGACTCGTTGTTCGCGTTCGCCACCCCGTGCGCCCCGATCGTGATGACCCCGCACGTCACCGCGCGGCAGTCCACCTCGACGGTCCCGCCGTCCGCGTCGAGCGCGGTCAGCGTCGCGCCCGGGATCGTGAGGTCCGTAGACCACGAGCCGTCCTCGGCGACCACGCCGCCGTTGGCGTCGGCCGCGGTCGTCGAGCCGGGGAACGCGACGAACCGCTGGTAGCCCGCGTTCTCCTGGCCCTGCACGTCGACGGCGTACCGGTACTGGGTGCCCGTGACACCGCCCGCGGACGGCCGCCAGCCGTCACCGCTCGCCGGGTCGACCCAGCCGAACAGCACGTACACCCCGCCGAACCCGCCGGGCACGGACTGGAAGCCGGTGCCGGACACCTGCACGCTCGTGGGCGCGTCCGGCGCGGCGACGGCCTGCCCGCCCTCCCCGGCGACGACCACCTGGGGCGCCGCGGCGGCGGGGCCGGCGGCGACGAGGGCGGCTGCGGCGGCGAGCGCGGCGGCCGCGAGGGCGCGGAGCGGCGTCGGGGTCATCGGGGGTCCTCCGGGGTGGTGCTGGAGCGGTCGGGCAGCACGAGCAGGTCGCCCGTGCGGGGGTGGACGAGGACCTCGACCGGGTGCCGGTAGACGGCCCCCAGCAGGTCCGGTCGCAGGACGTCGGCCGGCGCGCCCAGGCCGCGCACCCGGCCCCCGCCGAGCAGCAGGACCCGGTCGGCGTACGCGCCGGCGAGGCTGAGGTCGTGCAGCACGGCGACGACGGCGTGGCCCGCGCGGGCCAGGTCGCGCGCCTGGCCGAGCAGCATCTCCTGGTGCCGCAGGTCGAGCGCCGCGGTCGGCTCGTCGAGCAGCAGCACCGGCGTGGCCTGGGCGCGGGCGCGGGCGTACGCGGTGCGGGCCTTCTCGCCGCCGGACAGCGTGGGGAACCGGCGGTCGGCGAGGTGCAGCACGTCGGCCGCGGCGGCGGCCTCGGCGACCAGGCGGTCGTCGTCGTCCTCGGCGGCGGTGCCGCGCCAGGGCGCCCGGCCCATGCGGACGACCTCGGCGACCGCGAACGGGAAGCTCAGCCGGTGCTCCTGGAGCAGCACGGCGCGCCGACGCGCCAGGTCGGCGGGCCTGAGCCGCTCGACCGCCGCACCCTCCGACGTCACGGAGCCCCGGGTCGGGTGCAGGTCGCCCGCCAGCAGGCCGAGCAGCGTCGACTTCCCGGCCCCGTTCGGCCCGACGACCGCGAGCAGCTCCCCGGCCTCGACCCGCAGGTCCACGCCGTCGAGCAGCGTGACCCCGTCGACGTCGTACCCGGCCCCCGTGAGCCCGACCGCCGCCGCGCTCACGCCCAGCCCCCGGCCTGGCGGCGGGTGCGGCGGATGAGCCAGAAGAAGAACGGGCCGCCGACCAGCGCGGTGAGCATGCCGATCGGCAGGTCCGCGTAGGCCACGGCGGTGCGGGCGACGAGGTCGGCGGCGAGCAGCAGCACCGCGCCGCCCAGCGCGCTCAGCGGCACCAGCGCCCGGTGGCCGGGCCCGACGAGCATCCGGACCAGGTGCGGCACGACGAGGCCGACGAACGCGATGATCCCGCAGAACGCGACGGCCGCCGCGGTGAGCAGGGCGACCGCGACGATGCTGACGACCCGCAGCCGCTCGACGTCGACGCCGACGTGCCGCGCGGCCCGCTCCCCCAGCGCGAGCAGGTCGAGGCGCCGCGCGACGAGCAGGGCCACGAGCAGCCCGACGGCCACGAACGGCGCCACCACGGCCACGTACTGCCAGCGGGTCCCGTTCAGCGAGCCGAGCTGCCAGAACACGATCTGCTCGCGCGCCTGGGTGTCGGCGAGGAAGGTGAGGAACGCGATGCCGGCGCCGGCGACCGCGTTCACCGCGACGCCGGTCAGCACCAGCGTGACCACCTCGGTGCGGCCGCCGGACCGGGCCAGCACGTAGACCACGAGGGTCGTGACCAGGCCGCCGACGAACGCCAGCGCCGCCGACGTGAACGCGCCGAGGAAGTTCAGGCCGAACACGATGCCGGTGCAGGCCGCGAGCGCAGCGCCGGACGACACCCCGACGACTCCGGGGTCGGCCAGCGGGTTGCCGAACACGCCCTGCATGACGGCCCCCGCGGTCGCGAGGGCCGCGCCCGCGAGCACGGCCATGACGACCCGCGGGAACCGGATGGTCCACAGGGCGGCGTCGCCGTTCGCGTGGCTCGGCAGCGGGCCGACGTCGAGGCCGATCCGGTGCAGCACCGAGCCGAGGACCTCGGCCGGCGGGACTCGGAGCTGCCCGGTGCCGGCGGCGACGACCGCGAGGGCGAGCAGGGCGACGACCAGGCCGACCGCGAGCGGCACGACGCGGCGGTGCCGGGTGCGGGCGAGGCCGGCGACGGGCGCGGGGGTGCGCGGGGCGCCGGTCGCCGCGGCCCGGTCCGCGCCGGGCTCGCGC
Organism: Cellulomonas sp. GbtcB1; assembly: GCF_019091725.1. Taxonomy (NCBI): domain Bacteria; kingdom Bacillati; phylum Actinomycetota; class Actinomycetes; order Micrococcales; family Cellulomonadaceae; genus Cellulomonas; species Cellulomonas sp. GbtcB1. The sequence continues at coordinate 2,683 of NZ_JAGXJG010000074.1, forward strand.
AGCGCCGTCACGACGCGTCCGGGGCGTAGAAGGCCCGGGCGAGGGCGTCGAGCGTCTGCGCCGAGGTCGGCCCGAACGACAGCACCTGGGTGTCCGCCATGTCGACGACCCGGCGGTGCTCGCCCGCCGGCGTCTGCGCGACCGCAGGCAGCTGCTCCAGCAGCCCGTCGACCCCGCCGACCGACTCCAGCCCCTTCGTCATCACCAGCACGAGGTCCGGCTGGGCGGCGACCAGGCCCTCGTCGGTCACCGGCCGCATCCCCTGCCAGCCGATCTCGCCGGCGACGTCGACCGCACCGAGCGCCTCGATGAGCGAGTCCGCGCCGGAGCCCTCGCCGAACAGGTAGTACACGCCTGCCTGGCCGCGCAGGTAGAGGAACACCACCCGCAGCCGGTCGGCGGGGTCCTCGGGTGCCAGCCGGTCGACCTGGGCCCGGACCTCGTCGATCTCGGCCTGCGTGCGGGCGGCGAGCGCGGCGCCCTCGTCCGGGAGCCCGACCGCCGCCGCCACGGACGCGATCAGGTCCCCGACGGTGCCGAGCTCGCGGTGGGAGTCGACCACGACCACGGGGATGCCCGCGTCGCGCATCTGGAGCACGGTGTCCCAGGGGCCGAGGGTGGTGTCGGTGATGATCAGCGTCGGCGCAAGCTCGAGGATCGCCTCCCCGGACAGGTCGTGCCCGCTCGTCGTCACCACGGGCAGGTCGGCGATCTCCGGGAAGTCCGACGACGAGTCGCGGCCGACGACGCTCCCGCCCAGGCCGAGCTCGAACAGGATCCGGGACGTCGACCCGTACAGGTCGAGCGCGAGGACCCGGCTCGTGTCGGTGACCGTGACCTCGGTGCCCTGCGCGTCCGTCAGCGTGACGGGCAGGGCGGGGCGCGGGTCGGCGGCGACCGGGTCGACGGGGGTCGCGGCGGCCACGGCCGTCTGCTCGCCCTCCCAGCCGCGCGGGTCGTCGACAGGCGTGACGTCGGCCAGCGCAGGCCGCTCGCCCGCCACCGCGGCCGTCCCGCCGGACGTCCCCGCCACCCCCGTGCAGCCCGCGAGCGCCGCCACGACCACGGCCGCCACCAGCGCCGGGACCGACCGACGGGCGGCGCGGCGGGACGGGGCGTACGGGCGTGCGGGCATGACGAAGCGACTCCTGCGAGGGTGTGGCTCGCGCACGGGGGCACCATCGATGGGCACCGCGGCGAAGGTGAGCCAAACCTAAGTTAGCCGACCCTCAGAAGACAAGACGTGGTGTCGGGCCGGGTGGATCGCACACCTTCGGGTGAGCCGGCCCTAGCCTGGGCCGATGGACCGCCGAGCCCGCGCCGACGCCCCCGCGCCCACGCCGGAGGAGCGCGCCGACCGCCTCAAGGAGCGCGTGTACGTCACGTTCGCCGCGCTGGCCGTCGTGCTCACGCTGCGGTCGCACGGCGACGTCACCGCCGGGGTCGCCGCGACCACCCTGCTGATCACCGTCGGCGGCACCCTGCTCGCGGTGCTGCTGGCCGACGTGGTGTCGCACATCGCGGTGCACGCCGCGCTGCCCACGGCCGCCGAGGCGCGGCACATGGTCGCGGTGTGCACCGGGGCGCTCGGCGTGCTGGTGCTGCCGATGATCTTCGTCGGCATCGCGGCGACGGGGTCGTGGACCGTCGAGGGCGCGCTGCGGGCGTCGACGATCGCGCTGGTGGCGAGCCTCGGGGTGGTCGGCTGGCTCGCGGTGCGGCGCGTCTCGCTCCCCGGCTGGCAGAAGCTCCTGGTGCTGGCCGCCGAGGTCGCCCTGGGCATCGCGGTGGTGTCCCTGGAGCTCCTGGCCCACGGCTGACCCTCGCCCGCGCGAGCACACCCGGGGGGTCAGCGGCGGGGGCGGTCCTTGCCCTCGGCGGCGCGGGCGGCGTCGCGCTCGCGCAGGCGCTGCTCCTCGCGCTTCACCTCGGCCTGGGTGGCGCGCTCGCGGTGCAGCCACTCCGGCGACTCCTCGACGATCGCGTCGATCTGCTCGGTGGTGATCGGGTCGGTGAGGCCGTTGCGGGCGAGCCCGGACGTCGAGATCCGCAGCCGCGCGGCGACGACGGAGCGCGGGTGCGGGCCGTTCTTCCGGAGCTCGGCCAGCCACGTCGGGGGGTTCCGCTGCAGGTCGTCGAGCTGCTCGCGCGACACGGGCCCCGCCTGGAACTCCTCGGGCGTCGCGGGCAGGTAGACCCCGAGCTTGGCGGCGGCCGTGGCCGGCTTCATGGTCTGCGGCGTGCGCGCGCGGCGGGCGGGCGTGGGGGCGGGCTCGGAGGTCACAGCACCAGGATACGGACGCGGGGCGCGGCTACGCTGACGCCGATGTCCGAGCCTCCCGCCGCCGAGCCCGCCGAGCCCGCCGCGACCGACGACCCGCAGCGGTTCCGCCTGCTGCTCGTCCCCGGCGTCGTCCCCGCCTCCTGGGTCCGGACCTGGCGCGAGCGGGTCGCCGACGTGCCGCTCGAGCTGGTGCACGCGCCCGCCGCCGACGCCGGCGCGGTGCTCGCGCGCGGCGAGGCCGACGCCGCGCTGCTCCGGCTGCCGGTCGACCGCGACGTGCTGTCCGCGATCCCGCTGTACGTCGAGACCACCGTCGTCGTGCTGCCGAAGGACCACGTGCTCACGGCCCTGGACGAGGTGGCGCCGGACGACCTGGCCGAGGAGACCCTGATCACCCCGGCCGACGACGTGCTGCGCTGGCCCGACGCACCCGGCGAGCCGTCGCTGCTGCCGCCGCCCGCGACGACGGAGGAGGCGGTGGCGCTCGTCGCGTCGGGCGTCGGGCTGCTGCTCGTGCCGCAGTCGCTGGCCCGGCTGCACCACCGCAAGGACCTGACCTACCGGCCGCTGACCGACGCCCCCGGGTCGCAGGCCGCTCTCGCCTGGCTCGCGGCCCGGGACGGCGACCCGCTGGTCGAGGAGCTGATCGGCATCGTGCGGGGGCGGACGGTGAACAGCTCGCGCGGTCGCGGGGCGGCGGGCTCGGCCCGGGCGGGCACCGATCGCGCGGACGCGAGCACCGGCCGGTCGGGCGGATCCGGGAAGGGTGCGGCCGGGAAGGCGGCGACGGGCAGGGGTGCGACCGGCAAGGGCGGAGCCGCCACCCGCGGCGGCCGGCCGTCGTTCGGCTCCGGAGGCGGTCGTGGCCGTGCGGGCGGCGGGCGACCCGGCTCGTCCCGCGGCCGCAAGGGGCGCTGAGGCGTGCACATGCCCGCCCCGGGCCTCCGGGTCACGGTCCTCACCGGCGCCGGCGTCTCGACCGGCGCCGGCATCCCCGACTTCCGCGGGCCCGCCGGCACCTGGACCCGGCACCCCGAGCAGGCGGAGCTGCTGGAGATCGACCGGCTGGTCGCCGACCCGGACGTCCGGCGCCGCGGCTGGCAGATGTGGCGGACGCACCCAGCGTGGACGGCGCGGCCGGCGGCCGGGCACCGCGCCCTCGTCGACCTGGCGGCGGCCGGCCGGTTGCAGGCGCTGCTGACCCAGAACTTCGACGGGCTGCACCAGGCCGCCGGCAACGACCCGGGCGACGTCGTGGAGCTGCACGGCACGCTGCGCACGACGTCCTGCCTGGTCTGCGGCGACCGGCAGCCGACCGCGGACGTGCTCGCCCGCCTCGACGCGGAGCCCGACCCGCCGTGCGCGGTCTGCGGGGGGATCCTCAAGCCGGACGTCGTCTACTTCGGCGAGCGGCTGCCGGACCGGGCGCTGGAGCGGGCGATCGCCGCGGCCACCGACGGCGACGTGCTGCTCGCCGTCGGCACGACGCTGACCGTGCAGCCGGTGGCGAGCCTGGCCGCGCTCGCCGCCGAGTCCGGCGCCGAGGTGATCATCGTGAACGCCGAGCCCACGCCGTACGACCGGATCGCCGACCGGGTCGTGCGGGAGCCGATCGAGGAGGTGCTGCCGGCGCTGGTCGCGGAGCTCCTGGCGCGCCCCTGACCGCCCCGGTCCGCCCGGGGGACTCAGCCGGGCGCCAGGTCCCGCCGATGAGCAGGGGGTGAGCCGCGCCCGCACCGCCGTCCTCGTCGCGCTCCCGCTCGCCGCGGGCGCCGTCGCCCTGACGCTGTACGCCGGGCCGTACTGGGTGGACGTCGTCCGGCACCGGGTCGACGAGCAGCGGTGGCCCGAGCAGCGGCTCCGGATCGAGGCGGCGGTCGACGCCGTCGTGCTGCCGGAGGGCTACGAGCCGATCGACTGCGCGGACGGCTTCGGGGCGAGCGAGGGAGCCCGGTGCTGGCGGACCGCGGCGCTGCCCGCCGACGCAGCGGTCGACCTGGCGCCCGCGCTGCGCGCCGTGGGCGTCGACGTGCTCGACGAGGGCGTCGGCCCCGACCTGCGCGGCGCGCCGACGACGGCCTTCGCGACCGGGACGCTGGAGGGCCGGTCCGTCTTCCTGAGCGTGACCCGCGAGCTCGACCGCGCGAACCTGCCGGAGACGCCCTTCGCCGACACCGCCGTCGCGGAGCTGACCGCGGACCTCGGCGCGCCCTGACGCGGGGTCGCGAGGTCGCGGGGTCGCAGTGGCCCGCGTCACGCCGCGAGGACTTCCCTGCATGGGACAGACGTCCTATAGTCCACGTGGAGTAATCAAGAAGGAGCATCACGTGGCCGGCACGCTCACCCCCCTCGCGGTCGCAGTCCTCGGGCTGCTGGTCGAGCGTCCCCTGCACCCCTACGAGATGCACCAGGTGCTCCTGCACCGCGCCACCGACCGCATCGTGAAGGTCCGCCCCGGCTCGCTCTACCACTCGGTGGACCGGCTGCACCGGGACGGCCTCGTGCGGGCGGTCGGCACCGAGCGCGCCGGCAACCGCCCGGAGCGCACCACCTACGAGATCACCCCGGCCGGACGCGACGCGCTCTCCGAGCAGCTCGCCGCGATGATCGCCGCGCCGGTCAACGAGTACCCCCGCCTGCCGCTCGCGCTGGCGGAGGCGCACAACCTGCCGAAGGACACCGTCCTGACCCTCCTCCGCGACCGGCGCGCCCGGCTCGCCACGGAGCTCGACGACCTGCGCTCGGGCGTCGACCGCGTGCGGGTCAAGGGCCTGCCGGCCCGCTACTGGATCGACCTGACCTACCAGATCGCGGTCTACGAGACCGAGTCGACCTGGATCGGCACCTTCATCGAGGGCATCGAGTCCGGCGACATCGCCTGGTGACCCGGCGCGGTCCGCCGCGCACCCCTCCCACCCGCTCCGCGCGAGCACGCTTCCCTGCGAGGAACCCGCATGTCCGAGACCGCCCGTCCCTGGCCCGCCCTCTGGGCGCTGGTCGTGGGCTTCTTCATGATCCTGGTCGACACCACGATCGTGTCGGTCGCCAACCCCGCCATCATGGCCGGGCTCGGCACCGACATCGACGCGGTCATCTGGGTGACCAGCGCCTACCTGCTCACCTACGCCGCCCCGCTGCTCGTCACCGGGCGGCTCGGCGACCGCTTCGGGCCCAAGCCCGTCTACCTCACCGGCCTCGTGGTCTTCACGCTGGCGTCGCTCGCCTGCGGCCTGGCCGGGTCGATCGGCGTGCTGATCGCGGCCCGCGCCGTGCAGGGCCTGGGCGCCGCGCTGATGACCCCGCAGACGATGGCCGTCATCACCCGGATGTTCCCGCCGGACTCCCGCGGCAAGGCCATGAGCCTGTGGGGCGCCGTCGCCGGCGTCGCGACGCTGGTCGGCCCGATCCTCGGCGGCGTGCTCGTCGACGGGCTCGGCTGGGAGTGGATCTTCATCGTCAACGTGCCGGTCGGCGTCGTCGCGTTCGTGCTCGCCTGGCGGCTGGTGCCGCGGCTCGAGACGCACGCGCACCGGTTCGACGTGCTCGGCGTCGTGCTCAGCGCCCTCGGCATGTTCCTGCTGGTGTTCGGCATCCAGGAGGGCCAGTCCTACGACTGGGGCCTGATCGGCGGCTGGCTGCCCGTGTGGGGCGTCGTCGGCGCCGGCGTGGTCGTGCTCGCGGCGTTCGTCTGGCACCAGGCGCGGACGACGGGCGAGCCGCTGCTGCCGCTCGGCCTGTTCCGCGACCGGAACTTCGCGCTGGCCAACGGCGCGATCAGCGCCCTGGGCTTCACGGTGACCTCGATGTCGCTGCCGCTGGTCTTCTACTACCAGCTCGTCCTCGGCTTCTCCCCGACCCGGTCGGCGCTGATGCTGGCGCCGATGGCCGTGATGACCCTGGTGCTGTCGCCGGTGATCGGCCGCCGCGTCGACACCGCGAACCCGCGGAACATCGCCCTGGTCGGCATGCTGCTCCAGGCGGGCGCGCTGGTGTGGTTCTTCCTCTGGCTGAGCCCCGACCCCGACCAGTGGGCCCGGCTGCTGCTGCCGAGCGCGGTGCTCGGCGTCGCGAACGCCTGCCTGTGGTCGCCGATCTCGTCGACCGCGACCCGCAACCTCCCGCGCGCGCAGGCCGGCGCCGGCTCCGGCGTGTTCAACACGACCCGGCAGATCGGCTCGGTGCTCGGCTCGGCAGCGATCGCCGCGCTCATCCAGGCGCGGCTGGTCGCCGAGCTGGGTCCCGGCGCGGCGGACTCCACCGGCGCGGCCGAGGCGGCGGGCTCGCTGCCGGAGTTCCTGACCGGCGGCTTCTCCGACGCCATGGCGCAGTCGCTGCTGCTGCCGGCGGCGATCGCGCTGGTCGGCGCGGTGCTGGTGGCGTTCTTCGTCCGCCCGGAGCGCGGCGTACCCGGCGCCCCGACTGCGGCCCCGGCGGCGGCGCCGGCGACATCGGCGCCGGCCACGCCGTCTGCGCCGGCGACCACTGCCTGACCTCGCCTGACCCCTCCTCCCCCGCGCCACCGCGCGCCGAGAGGACAGCCGACACGTCGAGTGCCTATCCGCTGGATAGGCACTCGACGTGTCGGTTGTGCACTCGAGGGCGGGACGGCAGGGCGGGACGGCAGGGCGGGACGGCAGGGCGGGGCGGCGGCTGGACAGGAGGGTGGCGGCGCCGAGGGACCGTGGTTGCGGCGGGCGGGCCGCGCGCCCGCGCGGGTCAGCGCGAGCCCGCTCCCGCGCGGCGCTCGTCCTCGCCCTCCGCGGCCGCGACGCCGGGCAGCATCTCCTCCGGGAGCTCCTCGACGGGCACCACCACGAGGTCCTGCACCTTCCAGTCCAGCGCAGTCGCGGCCTCCCGGGCCCCCGCGAGCTCCCCCAGGCTCGGCGCGCGACCGTCCCGGGGCACGACGAACGCCTCGACGTGGAACACGTGCCCCTGGTCCCGGACCCGCGACCGCGCGTCCTCGACCCAGGGCAGCGCCCGGAGGCGGGCGTCGACCTCGGCGGCGAGCGGGTGCGGCTCGTCGCCGTCGACGGTCGTCGCGCGCGCGTCCATCAGCGCACCGGAGGCGACCCGCAGGTTGGTGAACCCGTCCCGCAGGATGCTGACCGAGATGAACAGCGCCGCGGCGGAGTCGGCCCACCACAGGCCGGCGCCGATGCCGAGGATGCCGGCCACGGACCCGAGCGCCGTCATCCAGTCGGCCTTGTTCATGTCGGCGTCCGCGTACAGGACGCGGTCGTGCAGGGTGCGGGCGAGCGGCATCTTGGCCCGACCCAGCAGCACCGGCGGGATCCCGGTCAGCACCATCGCGCCGATCATCGGCCAGCCGGCCCAGAACACGTGGTCCCCGAGGTGCATGACGCCGACCGGCGGGTGCTCGGCGGCCAGCAGCCCGCTCCCGGAGTCGAGCACCAGGAACGTGCCCATCGTCAGCAGCGCCGCCGCCGCGACCAGGTGCCCGATCCCGACCGAGCGGTGGTACCCGTAGGGGTGCGCGGTGGTCGGCCGGCGCCGCGCGAACCGCACGGCGACCAGGAACGAGATCGGCGGGATGAACGACAGCAGGTCCTCCGCCCAGGCGGCCTTCATCGCCTGCGAGCTGCCCATCACCAGGTAGACGAGCGTGACCCCGACCAGCAGGAACGCGATCGTGCCCCACGCGAGCCGGATCGCCCGGCGCAGCGCCGCCGACTGCTCCTCCGGCAGCTCGGTGTGCCCGAAGGTGACGCCGCCCTCGGCCGCGGCGGCCGGTCCGCGGCCGCTCATGGCAGCACGTCCCGGTGCTCCTCCAGCAGGAAGGTCTCCAGCCGGACGAGGAACGCGTTCTCGCCGAGCGGCGCGGCCATGACGTGCGGCTCCGGCTCGCCGCGCTCGTCGGGCACGGTCGTGTACGGGGTGGTGAGCGCCGCCTGCGCCGACCAGGGCGACCGCCCGGTGAACCCGCCGATGACGAGGTCCAGCTCGCCGGCCTCCAGGTCGCCGATGAGCACCTCCTCGCTGCCCGCGGTCCAGTCGACCTCGGCGCCGAGGGTCTCGGCGAACTCGGCGACGATCTCGGCCTCGATCCCGGACGGCGCCGCGCCCTCCTGGACCTCGGTCCAGGGCGGGTTGGCGGTGACGCCGACCCGGAGCGCGTCGCCCGTCACCCGCTCGAGCGTGCCGTCGGGGTCGGCGGGGAACTCGCCCGAGCACCCCGCCAGCAGCGCCGCGGTCAGCAGCAGTCCTGCGGTGCGTCTCATGCGGCCCGAGTGAAGCGCCTTCCCGGCGTGCCCGCACGTCGGGGCCGCGCTCCCCCGGTCAGGACCCGGGGGAGCACGACACCGGGGTCAGCCCCGCCGGCGCGCCAGGCGGGCGCTCAGCGCGAGCCCGCCGAGCCCGAGCAGCACCGCGGCGGCCGCCGCGAGCAGACCGACGCCCACGCCGGTCACCGCGAGCGCACCCCCGCCGGCGGTCACCACGACGCCGGCCACGGCCTCGACCGGGTCACCCGCGCCCGGGTCGCCCGGGTCGCCCGGGTCACCCGGGTCGCCCGGCAGCGTCGGCCCGAGCACCCGCACCAGCCCCGCGTCGACCGTCGGGTCCAGGTAGTCCGCCGCGACCCCGTCCTCGGGCAGCGCGGGGCGCACCCGGGGCTCGCCGGCCCCGAGCACCACCTCGCGCGTCCAGCCCGCGGCGTCCGCGTCGGAGTCCTCCGCCGCGTCGCCCTGCCGCGCGGCGGTGAACCCGTACCGCCCGGCGAGCGCGCCGTCGAGGACGAACCGCACGCGGTAGGTCCCGGCCTGCAGCAGGTCGAACTGGTACCGCCCGTCCGCGTCCGTGGTGGTCGTGGCGACCGGTACGTCCGAGCCGGCGGCGTACAGCCGGACCGTCACCCCGCCGACGCCCGGCTCCCCCGGGCCCTGGCGGCCGTCGCGGTCCTCGTCGAGCCACACCCGGTCCCCGAGGGCGTACGTCCGGTGCACGGCGACGCCGGCCCGGTTGGGCTCGAGCGTCTCGTGCTCCACACCCGAGGGCGTCACGCTGGCGGTGGTCACCACCATCGTGTTCCAGGCCGGGGCGTCGACGTCCGCCGCCGCGGTGTCGTAGGCCGTCGCGGACCGGGTCCGGAACGTCGCCGTGACCGTCTCGCCGGGCAGCAGGTTCGCCGCCGCCAGATCCAGGTCGACGCGCAGGCCGCGCACCCGGGACAGGTCGTCGACCTGGTCCGCGGGGGTCCACACGTCGGCCGCGCAGCCGGCCCCGAACGGGTCGGCCGAGCGCGGGTCGCCGGTGTAGGTGCAGCTCGCGCCGTCGAGCAGGTACGACACGGTCGACGTCGCCCCGTCCGGCAGGCCGGTCAGCCGCAGGTCGCCGAGGTACTCGGTGGCCCACACGCTCCCCCGCGCGCTGCTGCTCTGGGACCGCGAGGTCCCGGTGTCGCCCGCGAACGGCAGCACGTCCACCAGGGTGGCGCTCGCCGTCGGCAGGTTGCCGGTGTTGGTCACCCGCAGCCGCCAGGTCTCGGTCCCGCCCGGCTGGGTGCGCACGAGGCAGGGCGTCCGGTAGAACCCGTCGGCGGACACGCACTCCTGGCCGCTCGCCGACGTGTTGACCACCCCGGTCGGGGCGGCGCCCGGCGCGAGGTCCTCGGCGACGTCCTTGACCCGCAGGTAGTTGGGCAGCGCCACGACGTCGACGCGCGCCGTCGCCTCCCGGGTGAGCCCGTCCGCCGACGACAGGACGAACCGGTTGGTCAGCACGGACCCGGCCGGGGTGCCCGCGCGGACGGCGAGCGGCACCGTGACGGCCACCTGCTCGCCGGGCATGAGCCGCGTGCCGGGCGGGAAGGTCACCCGGATCGCCTCGCCGTCGACCACCACGGACGGCTCGGCCGCCGCGATCGCCGCGTCGCCCGGCGTGACCGCGACCGCGGCGGTGCCGTACGCGTCGGGGTCGTACACGAGCTGCGGCCCGGCGGCGTCCGCGGGCAGCACGTCGGCCAGCACCGGGTCCACGATCGGCGCGGTGCCGGTGTTGGTCGCGGTCAGCCGGAACGGCAGCCGCGAGCCGGGGCCGGTCGTGGTGGTGGCGGGCGTCTTGGTCACGGCGGCGTCCACGACGCCGTCCGTGACCGTGTACGTCGCCACGGCCGGGTCCAGCACGACGGGTGCCGGCTGGCGCTCCGCCTGCACGGTCCCGGTGACCTCGTTGGTCAGCGTCCCGGCCGGCACCTCGGCGCCGGTGCTCCGCAGCGTCGACCGGGGGCTGAGCGCGAGCACCGCGGTGGGCCCCTCGAACCCGCCGACCCGGCGGTTCGCGAACCAGGACCCGCCGGGCGCCTGGAACGTCACCCGGACGCCGGTGACGTCCGCCGCCGACGTGCCGTCCGGGAGCGCCGCGGCGCCGTCGGGCAGCGGCGGCATCGTGGTGCTGACGCCGGCCGGCAGCGCGCTGGTGACGGGCGCGGTCCACGCGCCGTCGACGCGGTACTGCACGGCGGCGGTGTAGCCCGCGCCGTCGGCCGCGGTCACCCCCGCGAGGGCCTCGAGGCCCACCAGGTCGAACGCGTCCCAGAACGCCTCGGAGGTGTCCTCCAGCACGTAGGTGGCCGGCCGGCTGACGGCCTCGTCGCTGACCCGGCGCGCGCTGAGCGACAGCCGCACCGTGCGGTCCTCCGCGGCGTACCGCGTCCCGGTGTCCGGGGAGACCGACTTGGCCAGCGCGCCGTCGAGCGGCTGCAGCGCCTCCGGGTACAGCACGGTGGCCGCCTGCGCGACGTCGGAGGGCGTGCCCGGGCCGAGGTCGCCGAGCAGCGTGTTGGTGAGCGTGGTCGACGGCGCCGCGTCGGCGGTGCCGGTGATCGGCACGCCTGCGCGGGTCTCCGCCCGCAGCACCGTGTCCGCGACGACGACCAGCGCCGCGCCGTCCGGCAGGGTGCCCTCGGCGCGGGCCTCCACGGACACCACGTCCGCGAGGTCCGCCGCCGACAGCGCCGCGACGTCGGCCGCCGAGCCGAGGTCGTGCAGCACCCCGCCGTCGGCGTCGCGCAGCACGACGCGCAGCGTCCCGGTCCCGGCCGGGGCCGTCACCGCGAGGCGCGTCAGGTCGACGTGATCGAACGTGCTGCCGTCGTCCGTCGCCGGGTCCGGGTCCACCAGCCGCAGCGCGCCGACCGGGACGCCGGACACGTTCTGCACCCGCATGGTGAGCCGGTTGGCCGGCCGGTCCGCGCCGGGCTCGGTGTTGTCGGCCCCGATCAGCGCGGACGCGTCCCGCCACGACTTGCTCGCGTCCACCCGGCGGATGTCCACCGGGGCGTCGCCCGGGCCGAACGTCACCGTGTCACCGTCGCCGGACGGGCCGGTGAGCCCGGAGCCGACGCCGGTGCCGGTCGCCTCGACCGCCACGGCGTTGCGCAGCGCGGATCCGGGGGCCACCGCCTGGTCGAGGGCCAGCACCAGCGCGACCCGCGGGGTGAACGTGCCGTCGACGGGCAGCGACGCGCCCGTCGGGGTGTAGACGACGCGCACGCCGTCCGCGCCCGCCGGGACGTCGAGGTCGAGCAGCGCCGCGGCGTCGGTGGTCGGGCCCGCGAGCCGGACCCAGGAGCCGCCGGTCCGGGCCAGGACCTCGGCGCGCGAGCCGGCCGGGACCTGGACGGAACCGACCCGGTCGAGCGCGGCCGCGTCCCAGAGCGTCGACGCGGCGTCGCCGCCGGCGGCGTCCTCGATCACGAGCGACCCGACGGGGACGGTGGTGTCGGCGGAGACCCGGCCGGTCAGCGTGGCGACGAGCTCCTGCCCGGGCGCGCCCGGGAGCGGGGCGCCCTGCGCCTGCTGGGTGAGCGTCTTGCTCGCGGTCGTCACGACCTGGCGCGGGACCACGGTGAGCTGCGCGGACGCGGTGCGCTCCGCAGCAGGTGTCCCGTCGGCCGCCTCGCCGTCGACCGCCACCTCGTTGGTGAAGGCGCGCACCGGCGACCACGCGGGGTCGGTGGCGACCCGGAACGGCACGGTCGCCGCGGCGCCGGGCGCGAGCGTGCCGCGGTACTCGACGACGAAGCCGGTCACGACGGCACCGGCGGGCGGAGCGGGCCAGGTGGTGACCCCGCCGGCCGGCGGCGCCACGGCGACCGGGCCGCCGACCCCGGTGCCGAGGAAGGTCACGGTCGCGCCGGTGGCGCCGGCGGGCCACGCCGCCGCGTCCACGGTGCCCGCGCCGTCGGTGCCGAACCCGTCGAAGCCGAGGAGGCCTGCGGCCGGGTCGCCGAGCGGGCCCGCTCCGGCGGCGGAGGGCTCCGCGACGCGCAGCACGGACAGCTCGGTGTTCGAGGCGTTGCGGGCGGTCAGCCGGACGACCGAGGGCTGCCCGGCCACCACCTCCGCGCGAGCCACGCCGTCGAAGGACTTGCCGGCCGCGACCTCGACGGTGACCGGGTTGATCTGGAAGGTGGCCGAGGCGGTGCCGGTCGCGTCGCCGCGCGACGTCGTGAGCGCGGCCGAGGCGGTGTTGGCCACGCGCGTGGTGGCGCCCCGGTCGGCCGTGCCCGCCTGCCCGAGCACGAGCGCGACGGAGCCCGCGGCCCCGCCGGCGACGATCGTGCCGTCGGCGGAGCCGTCGCCGGCGAACCGCAGGGCGACGCCCGAGACCGTCGCGAGGTCCACGCCGCCCGCGTCCAGCGTCGCGCCGGGCGCGAACGGGCCGACCGTGACGGTGCCGCCCGGCGTGGTCAGGTCGACCGCGACGGACGTGGCGCCCTCGGGCGCCGTCCAGGAGCCCAGGCGGCGCAGCACCAGCGGCGTGCCGGGGCCGAACGCCGCCGGCGTGCCGACGGCCGGGTCCGTGACGGTGAGCCTCGTGGCCGCGACGGGCGAGGTGTTCTGCGCGCCCAGCGTCACGGTGACGTCGCCGGGGTCGCCCGCGACCTGGTCGACCGGGGCGACGCGCTTGGTCACCGCGACGCTCGGGGTCACCGGGACGACGACCCCGACGGTCGCCGGAGCGCTCACCGGGTCGGCGTTGCTCGCCGTGACGGCGGCCGTGTTGGTCACCGACCGGCCGTCCCAGGACAGCGGCGTGCCGGCGGGCAGGGTGGTGCGCAGCAGCACGCTGACGCTCTGACCCGCCGCGAGGCCGACCACGCCGGGGTGGCTCGGGTCCGTCTCGCGGAACGCCACCCGGGCGGTCGCGCCGGACACGGCCACGACCGCCTGCCCGGTCTGCTCGGCCTGCACCGTCACGCCGTCGGCGTCCAGCACGAACGGCTCCGGCACGGCGTCCTCGAGCGCGACGTCGGCGCACATCGCGACGATCGACTCGCACGTCACCTCGACGGTCCACGTCACGCCGTCGCCCGGCCGCGCCGTCGTCGCCGACGCCGTCTTGCGCACCGCCAGCGTGCCGCGGTCGCCCTCGGCCGCGCTCGCCGCCTGCGGCGCGGCGACCGCGAGCACCGCGCTGACCAGCAGCAGCGCCAGCACCGTCGCGAGCGCCGTCCGCCGCTCCAGCATCCCCCGTGACGCGCCGCGCGCGCCCGATCCCCAGCTCATCCCCGTACCCATCCCTCGACTGCGCCGGCGGAACGGGCGCGGGTCGCGCGCCCTGGTCCGGCGGATCGGGGATCGGGAGCGCGGGCAGGGGCGGGGAGGTGAGAGCCGGGGTGAAAGGCCACGGCGGCCCGTCCGGCCCCGTGGGCGGGCGGCGCGCCGGGCGCGCGGAACGCCGGCCCCGAGGTCGGCGTCCGGCGCGGCCGCGGGTCAGAGCAGGCCGAGCTCCCGCAGCCGGGCGACGGCGTCCGCGCGGTTGCGGACGCCGAGCTTGCGGTAGGCGGTCCTGGCCTGCGACTTCACGGTGTTGTGCGAGACGTGCAGCCGCGCGGCCACCTCGGCGAGGCCGGCGTCGTCCGCGAGCTGCCGGAGCACGACGAGCTCGCGCTCGGTGAGCCCGGCGCCCGGGGCGGCGTCGGGGACCGGTGCCGGCAGGCCGGAGAGCGCCGCGAGCACGTCGGCCGTCGCGGCGTCGAGCGCCCCCAGCGTGGCGATCGCCGCGCGCTCCGCCGGGCTCACGAGCAGCCAGCCCGTCCGCGAGCCGCCGACCGCGACCACGGCGCACGCCTCGCGCAGCGCCCGGGACGCCACCGCCCGGTGCGCGGCGACCCGGGCCGCCGCCGCCTCCAGCCCGGCGGGGGCCGCCCACGCGTCCCCAGCCACCACCCCCGCCGGCACTGCGAC
>NZ_JAGXJG010000727.1:0-229 GCF_019091725.1 Cellulomonas sp. GbtcB1
TGTCCCGGTCCCCGCCCGCCGCGGCCGCCGGCCGGGACGGCCAGGTGGTCGCGCTGGTGCGCAGCGGGGACGTGGCGGGGGCGCTGCGCCCCTAGGATCGACCCCCGTGCCCGAGCAGACCCCCGCGCCCGAGCCCGCCGCCGCCCCCCCGCCGACGGGCGCCGACCAGCGCCGCGGCCTGCTCGGGGTGGGGGAGCGCGTCCAGCTGACCGACCCGCGCGGCCGGCTG
>NZ_JAGXJG010000728.1:0-229 GCF_019091725.1 Cellulomonas sp. GbtcB1
GGCCGTCCGCCAGGACGACGACGTGCGGAGAGGCGGGGTCGGGGCCGTGCGGCACGGTTCGGGTCCTCCTGGTGCGGCCGCAGGGCCCGGTCGTGGACGGGCGGTGTGGAGCCGGTGCGCGGGCAGCGGGCGCCGCCCCGACCGTACCCGGTCGCGGGCCGCGGCCGGCCGCGCCCCGCCCCAGGCCAGGCCGGGGCCCGGGGCCTGCACGGCGCCGCGCCGGGCGCCC
>NZ_JAGXJG010000729.1:0-229 GCF_019091725.1 Cellulomonas sp. GbtcB1
GGGGCGGTGCGGCCCGCGTCCGGGCCGGCGTGCCCGGCCTTCTCGGCGGCCCACTGCTCGGCGGTGAGCACCGGGTCGCTGGCGAACGTGTGGGTGTGGTCGCCGGGCGGCTCGGTCCAGGTGCCGGCGTCGAGCACCTGGAAGCCGCCGGGGGGGGACACGGGGGCGTGCCGCCCGTCGCCGGCGCGGGTCAGGCGGGTGGAGCCCGCCAGCCCGGAGGCGGGGACGC
>NZ_JAGXJG010000730.1:0-229 GCF_019091725.1 Cellulomonas sp. GbtcB1
CCCCAAGACCCTCGCCGGCCCCGCGCAGTCGGCGACGAGGCCGTGGGGCGCGGCCGGGGCCACGTCCCCGGGCGTCACCGGCGCGGGGTCGGCGAGGTAGGCCGAGGCGGCGGTCGCGGCCAGCGTGTCCAGCAGCGCGGTCCCGATGGCGCCCCCGACCTGCTGGCGCGCGGACCCCAGGGCCGAGGCCGCACCTGCGAGCCGCGGCTCGACGCCGAGGGTCGCGAGC
>NZ_JAGXJG010000731.1:0-229 GCF_019091725.1 Cellulomonas sp. GbtcB1
CCAGCCCGGCTTCGTTGGGATGTTCGTCGTGTAGTTCCGGACCGCCTCACTCCGCGGGAACCGTTTGATGTCCGCCGCCGAGGCGTCGCCCAGGTACCGCTGGAGAACGCCCGGGCCGGCTCCCGGGCGCCCCGCTCCCGGCATCCGCCCGCGCACCCCCGGGGCGAGCCGCGCGAGCACGTCCTTCACCGCCTCCAGCCGCCCCTTCCGCGACTTCGCCGGGGTGAGC
>NZ_JAGXJG010000732.1:0-229 GCF_019091725.1 Cellulomonas sp. GbtcB1
GAGCGTGGCGACCTCGACGCGGGTGGCGGCGGCCGTGCCGGTGGAGACCGACATCATCAGCGACGCCGTGGTGGCGCCGGTGACCCGCACCTCGGGGCCCGCGAACGTGAGGTCGAGCGCGCCCTCGTGGCCGGTGAACCGGACGCCGCCCGGCCACGTGGACGTCGCCAGGCCGCCGGCGTACACCTGGCCCGCGCCGGCGGAGCAGGTCCACGGGCCGGGGCCCGTC
>NZ_JAGXJG010000733.1:0-229 GCF_019091725.1 Cellulomonas sp. GbtcB1
GGCTCCGCGCCGCGCCCGCCGCGGGCCGGGGCACCCGGGAGCGCGAGCGGTCCTGGTCCCTCCCGGGGACCGGCCCGGACGGCGCGGGCATCCCGTCGCACTGGGAGTCGAGCTTCGGCGGCGAGACCTGGACGCGGGCGACGAACCCGCACGGCACGCCGGGGGAGTGGGACCTGCACCTGTTCACCGCGCAGCAGCCGGACCTGAACGGGGCCCACCCGGACGGCTG
>NZ_JAGXJG010000734.1:0-229 GCF_019091725.1 Cellulomonas sp. GbtcB1
CGCGGCAGCCCCGGGACCCGCCCAGCGCCCTCCGCCGCGGACGCGGGCGACCGGGGCGTGAGGCCGTCGTGCGGGAACGAGCCGTCCCGGCGCAGCGCCGCCAGGGCCCCGCGCAGCACCCGGGCGCCCTCCTCGGCCTCCCACTCCTGCTGCCCTGCGCCGTCCACGTCCCGGTGCGCGCTGTTCCACGCGCCGGCCCGGCGAACGTGCCGGGGACCTGCTCGCGTCA
>NZ_JAGXJG010000735.1:0-229 GCF_019091725.1 Cellulomonas sp. GbtcB1
GGCGTACGTCCGGCAGGCGCGGCCGCTGGTGCCGGGGAGGGGTTGGCACCGTCACGCCGGGCCGCCTCCGGGGGTGGCCGTCCCCGCCGCGGCGGCCGGCTCCAGGGCGTAGCCGACGCCGTGGACGGGGCGGATCAGGTCGGCGCCGAGCTTCCTGCGCAGGGCCTTCACATGCCAGTCCACCGTCCGGGTCCCGGAGGCGTCCACCCAGTCCCCGACCTCGGCCAGC
>NZ_JAGXJG010000736.1:0-229 GCF_019091725.1 Cellulomonas sp. GbtcB1
ATGCGCCGAGTGGGCAACCGACCCGGCGAGCGAGTAGTCGGCGGCTACTCGCCCGACGTGTCGAGCACCCGCTCGGTTCGCGGGGTGTGCGGCAGCGGGCGCGGCTTCGGCGCCGCGCCGCCCCAGGGTCAGCGCGAGCACCGCGTCCGCGAGGACGGCCGGGGCCTCGCCCTCTCCGGCCGCGACGAGCGCGTGCACGGCGCCCCCGCGGCGCCACTCCGCGACCGGC
>NZ_JAGXJG010000075.1:0-14156 GCF_019091725.1 Cellulomonas sp. GbtcB1
GGGGGCACCGGCCGTCGGGTCGGTGGTCGTGGCGGCAGGGGCGGCCGGGCCGGCGACGTCGGCGACGGGCGCGGCGGGGTTCGCGGCGGTCGGCGGCTCGGCCGGGGCGCCGGGGGCGTCGCCCGGGACGAGCGCGTCGGTCACCGGGGTCAGCGGGTCGAGGACCGGCGCCAGCGCACCGGCGACGGGCGACAGCGCCCCGGTGAGCGGGGCCGTGACCGGGGCCAGCGCGTCCGTCACGGGCGACAGCGCCGCGGAGACGGGGGCGAGTGCCCGGGTGACCGGGGCGAGCGCGTCCGTCACCGGGGCGACCACCTCGGTGACCGGCGCGACGGCGTCCGCCACCGGGGTCACGGCGTCGGCGACGGGCGCGGCGGCGGCCACCACGGGCGCGGCGGCCTCGGTGACCGGCGCGACCACGGGTGCCACGGCGTCCACGACGGGTGCCGCGACCTCGACCACGGGGTCCGCGGCTGCCGCAACGGGAGCCGCGGCGGCCTCGATCGGCGGCGCGACGGCAGCGGTGACCGGCTCGATCACCGCTGCGACCGGCTCCGTCACCTGCTGCACGACGCCGGCGAGGGCGTCCAGCGGCCCGGGGGAGTCGTCCGCCGCGGCGGGGGTGGCGAGCGCGACGGCGCCGAGCCAGAGGCCCGCACCGGTCACGGCACCGGCCAGCAGCCGGCGCACCATCCCTCGTGCCGTCACGCGGTCGTCCCCGTCCGTCCGGAGCGGCCCTGAAGCGGGCCTGGTCGCGGACCAGTCGAACCCGGATGCCGGAGGCGGGCAACCGGGGGTGCGGGTGAACGGCCGCGTCCCCCCGGCGTGCCGTTCACCCGCCCCGGGCATAGCTGCAGGTCAGCGGGTGCCGGGCGGCACCCCGCTCAGCCCCAGGAGCCCCGCGCGTACTGCACCGGCCAGCCCGTCGGCTGCCCCGGCGGCACCGTCGCCGCGGCGTCTCCGGCATGCTCGAGCGTGGGCGTCTTGTCGTCCAGCGCGTGCGCGGCGCGCAGCGGCCAGTGCGGGTCGAACAGCGCCGGCCGGCCCAGCATGACGACGTCGGCGGAGCCCTCGGCTAGCACCTGCTCGGCCTGCTCCGGCGTCGTGATCAGGCCGACCGCGGAGGTCGCGATCCCGGCGGTCTCGCGGATCGTCCGGGCGGCCGGCACCTGGTACCCCGGGCCGACCGGGATGCGCGCGTGCACGTTGCCGCCGGACGAGACGTCGACCAGGTCGACGCCGTGGTCGCGCAGCCAGACCGCCACCTGCGCGACGTCCTCGACCGTCAGGCCGCCCTCGGTCCAGTCCGTGGCGGACACCCGCACCAGCAGGGGGCGGTCCTCCGGGAGCACCGCGCGGACCGCGTCGACGGTGTCGAGCAGCAGCCGGGCGCGGCCGGCCAGGTCGCCGCCCCAGGAGTCGGCGCGGCGGTTCGACAGCGGGGACAGGAACTGGTGCAGCAGGTACCCGTGGGCCGCGTGCACCTCGACGAGGTCGAAGCCGGCGTCGAGGGCGCGGCGGGTGGCGGCGGCGAACAGCGCCGGCACCGCGGCGACCTGCTCCGCGGTCATCTCCTGCGGCGCGGCGTACCCGTCGAACGCGACCGCCGACGGCGCGACGGTGTCCCAGCCCCCGGCCGCGGCGGGCACGGTCCCCGACCCCTCGCCGAACCCGCGGTAGGTCGAGGCCTTCCGGCCGGCGTGCGCGAGCTGGACGGCGACGACCGCGCCGCGGCTGCGCACGAAGTCGGTGATCCGGCGCCACGCCACCACGTGCTCGTCGCCCCAGATGCCGACGTCCTCCGGCGAGATCCGGCCCTCGGGGACGACCGCGGTCGCCTCGGCGAGCACCAGGCCGAACCCGCCGACGGCGCGGGCGCCGAGGTGCGCGAGGTGCCAGTCGGTGGGCACGCCGTCGCCGTTCGCGGAGTACTGGCACATCGGCGCCAGCCAGACCCGGTTGCGGAAGGTGGTGCCGCGCAGCGTCAGGGGGCTCATCAGGAGGCTCACGAGAGCATCGAACCGCCTGCGCGGGTCGGGTCATCCCGGCGCCGCGCCCTCGTGACGCAGGTCACATCCGGGCGGGCGGCCGCGAGCCGGTCAGCGTGCGGCGTCGAGCCAGGCCAGCAGGACGTTGCCGGCCGTGAGCAGCCCCAGGACCAGCAGCCCGAGCCGCAGCATCCCGTCACCGGCGGCGCCGCGGCGGGCTGCGGGCGCGGAGCGGTCGGGCGCGTCCTCCGCCTGGCCGGCGTGCAGCCCGGCGACGTCGCGGTTGTCCGGCTGCGCGTAGCGCGGGGTGGAGCCGGCGGGCTGCGCGCCCTCCGGCACACCGGCCCCCGGGGCGGCGGGTGCGGCGTGTGTCCCCGCAGCCGGCGCCGCGTCGGCGGGCCCGTCGGGTCGCCACACCGCGGCGGGGCGGAACACGTCGTCCACCGTCAGCTGCTCGGGGCTCGCCGCCCCGCCGAGCTCGGCGGCGAGGTACTCGGCCACGAGCGTCACGTCGTCCGCGGAGAACACGGCCGGCAGCGCGGCGAGGTGCGCCGCGAGCTGCGGCTCGCCCACCGCCGTCGCCCCGCCCCGCACCGCGGCGGGGTCCAGGTCGCGGCCGCCCAGAGACACCACGGCGAGCACGGCCCGCCGGTGCGCCGGGGCGAGCAGCGCGGTGACGGCGCCCGCCGCGTCGGCGACCGCCGCGACGTCCGCCGTCCGGCCGTAGCCCCGGTGCCGCAGCGTGCCGTCGTGCACCGTGACCTCGCCGGACCAGCGCAGCGACTCCACCACCGCGACCCCGCCGGGGCCGACGGCCACGTGCTCGACGGTCGCGTCGGTGCTGCCGGGCCGGTGCAGGTCGTGCAGCACGACCCAGCCGGCGGACTCCGCCTCGGCGAGCGCCCGGCGGGAGCCGACCGCCTCGGCGGCGTCGGTCAGCCAGGCGTCGAACCAGTCGTCGGAGCGGTCGGCCTCGGGGCGCGCCGAGGGCACGCCGGACGCGCGGCGCGCCGTTCGCCACAGCCCACGGCGGCGGGTCCGCCGCGCGGCGGGCTCGGTGCCGATCCCCTGCTCCACACGGGACCTATCGACACGTGGGGCCCCGGTGCTGAGCGGAACGGCGCATCCCGGTGCGACGGAGGGGAAGCGCCGTCCGTCGTCCGGCCTAGGATCGGCGCACGGCCGCCCTGCGCGACGTCGTCGTCGACTGCCGGCACCCCGCCTCGCTCGCGCGCTGGTGGGCGGGCACCCTCGACGGCTACCGCGTCGCGCCGTACGACGAGGCCGAGCTCGCGCGCCGGCGCGCCGCGGGGATCGACGACCCCGAGGACGACCCGACCGTGCTCGTCGAGCCGGTGGTCGCGGACCACGGGGCGTGGCTGGTCCTGGCCGACCCCGAGGGCGACGAGTTCTGCGTGTTCCCCGCCTGATCGCGCCTGTGCTGTTGCGCGCGCGTGCCATTCCGCGGGCGTCCGCGGCTGGCGTTGCCACGGCGTCGTGGCGGGATCGGGTGTCGCTCGCCGGGCGGGCGCCGAGTCCTCCACAGGTGGGTTCGTGGTGCGTCGTCCCCAGGTCGGGCTGCTCCGCCGGGGTCGTGTCGGTGGCCGTCGGTAGTGTCGTTCCATGGCATCTGACCTGCAGGAAAACCCCGACGGCGACCCGGTCGCCGCCGTCGTGCTGCCGGTCTACGGGCCCGACGGGACGTGCCTGACAGACTTCGGCCCCGACCCGGTCGCGGCGGCCGGGCGCGCGCCGCGCACGGGTGAGCAGCGGCAGGTCGAGGCGATCGCCGCGTGCCCGCCCGGACCGGAGCTGGACGCGTGGCTGCGAGGCCTGAACCTGAAGGTGCTCTCGCCGAAGATCGTGGTCGAGATCGTCGCGGCGCGGGCGCGGATGGCGGCCTACCAGCACGCGGCGATGCTGGATGCGACCGCCGAGCTCGCCCGGCGCGAGGAGATGCGGCCGGACTGGTCCCCACTGGCCGGTGCCCCGCCCACGGTGCGGTGTGTCGCCGGTGACGAGCTGGCGATGCGCCTGGGCTGGTCGCGGATGTCCGCGGTCAAGCTCGTGCACCAGGCGGTGTTCCTCGACGGCATGCTGGCCGCCACCCGCGAGGCCCTGGAGACCGGGCGGATCGACGCGGCCAAGTGTGCGGTGATCGTCGAGGGCGTGCAGGACCTCGCCTTCGAAGGCGCGCAGGCGGTGGAGGACGAGGTGCTCCCCGACGCCCACCAGTGCTCCAAGGCCCAGCTCGAGCAGCGGGTGCAGCGGGCGGTGCGGTTGGTCGACCCGGAGGGTGAGGCGGCCCGGCACGACCGGGCGCGGCGGACCCGGCGTGTGGGTCACCCGCGGTCCCGGCCGCACGGGATGGCCTCGATGTGGCTGCTCCTGGCCGCCGAGGACGCGACCCGGGTCGACGGGGTCTTGGACCACGCCGCCCGCGCCGCCAAGGCCCTCGGAGACGGCCGGACCCTCGACGAACTGCGCGCGGACGGGCTGCGCGACCTGGTGGTCGGCGACGTGCCGGCCTCGGACGGGCCGGCGTGCGAGGTGCGGTTGGACCCGCCGGCACCGGTGGTGCCGAAGCCCCGGCGCTCGGCGGAGCACCTGACCACCACCAGGTTCAGTCTCGTGCCCCACCCGCCGGTCGACCCGGTCCCGACCGGCACCCTCGTCCCGCTCGACGCCACCACCCTGGAACCCGCGGCAGGCGCCGCACCCACACCGCTCCCCGCGCCCGACGCTCCGCCGGGGCTCGGCGTCCCGGGCGTGCCCGCGGCCGCGCACCCGGACACCGCGGCACCCGCCGCTACCACTGCGTCGACCGCGCCCTCACCCGACGCTGCGCCTACCGCGCCCGGCACCGAGACGATCGCGTCCGTCGCCGCGCCGGCCGGCACCGCCCTCGCCACCGCGCGTCGTGGCTGCACCCACTGCGCCGGGCGCCCCGGCGCCGAGGTCCGCGTCACCATCAACGCCTCCACCCTGCTCGGCCTGGACGACCAGCCCGCCGACCTGGACGGGCACGGCCCGATCGACGCCGTCCGCGCCCGGGCCCTGGCCGCCGGCGGGGTGTGGCGGCGACTCGTGACGGACCCGGTCACCCGCCGACTCCTGGATGTCGGGCGTGAGCGGTACCGGCCCCCGGTGGCGCTGGACGAGTTCGTGCGCACGAGGGACGGGACCTGCTCGGCACCCGGCTGCACGGTGCCGGCCTGCCGCTGCGAGCTCGACCACACCGAGGAGTTCCACCCTCGACCCGGCGACCCCGGCGACCGTGATGTGCCCCTGGGCCGTACCGACGCGGACAACCTCGGACCGGTCTGCCACCGCCACCACCGGCTGAAGACCGACGGCGGCTTCCGGCTCCGGCAGATCGAGCCCGGGCTGTTCGAGTGGATCACCCCCACCGGCCACCGCTACCTGACGCGTCCCGGCACCGGGCAGTCCCACGACGCCACCACCGACCCCTATGACGCACCACCCCCGTTCTGACGCATCGCGACGCAACGGCTGCCTCCGTCGGCTGCCCGGCCGTGAGCGGCGCAGCTGGAGCAGTGGCTGGGATCGAGTCAGTCGGGGTCGGCAGGCGGCCGGTTCGCAGGACGGCGCCCTACCGGAGTCGTCGCCGCAGCCAGCGCAGGGCGGCGTGCCCGTGGACCCGCTGGAACTCCCGCAACGTCGGGATACGGATGCTGTCTGCTCGGAGGTCCGTGTGGACGGTGCTGTCGCCGTCGAGGGCGCGCACACCGGCGTCGGCGAGCGCGACGAGGTCGGCGAGGCGCTCGGTCACCCAGATCGGCAGGTCCGCGGGCGGATCGTCGGCCACGCGCCGCCACCCGTCGAGGCTCGCGGCCAGGTCGTCAGCCGCGCGGGGCAACCCGATCGGTGGCGAAGCCGCGAGCGTCGTCGACAGGTGCGACAGCGCCTGCAGCACGTTGTCGACCTCGTTCCTCACCCGCGGGACCTGGGGGTTGCGGCCGGGCACGTCCTCGAGGACGAGGGCCACCCAGTCCCCGTCGTCCACGCTTCCGACCAGACGCGGGACGTGCCGGGAGACCGGCAGCTGCGAGCAGACTGCGATCTCGCGCCGGTGGAGTCCCGGCGTGTCCGCGTTCTGCGCCGTGCTGACCGCCTTGACGAACGCCCGGGTGCCCGAGCGCGTCACGACGCGGTCGGCCGTGCCGGGGAGAAGCCGCCCGGCTGGGAGTGCGCAGGCACGACCGGCGCACCGAGGATCTGCTCGACCGCGGCGTGGACGTGCTCGGGCAGGTCGGACCAGAGCAACCGCGAACCAGTGGCAGTGGGTACGAACGCCATCGTGGAGGCGAGCGACCCGCCTCCGGGCGGTTTCGACGGGGTCGACCTCGGACCGGTGTGCAGCCGCCACCACCTCCCGACGACCGACGGTGGCTTCCGGCTCCGGCAGGTCGGGGACGGACACCCCGAGGGGCGCGCCCCCGGGGTGTCCGGGAGCGCGCCCCTGCGGGTGCTGCGGGTGCGGCGGGTGCGGCGGGTGCCGCGCGGGTCAGGCCAGCGCCCGCCACGCCTCGCGCCGCCGGGCCTGCTCGTCCGGGTCCGGGACGGGGAGGCTCGCCAGCAGCCGCCGGGTGTACTCCTCGCGGGGCGCGCCCAGCACCTCCTCGCCGGTGCCCTCCTCGACCAGCCGGCCGCGGTGCAGCACCGCGATCCGGTCGGCGAGCAGGTCGACCACCGCGAGGTCGTGGCTGATGAATAGGCACGCGAAGCCGAGCCGCTCCTGCAGCTCCGAGAACAGCTCGAGCACCCGCGCCTGCACCGAGACGTCGAGCGCCGAGGTGGGCTCGTCGGCGATCAGGAGCTCGGGGTCGAGCGCGAGCGCCCGGGCGAGCGACGCGCGCTGGCGCTGGCCGCCGGACAGCTCGTGCGGGAACCGGTCGCCGTAGGACCGCGGCAGCTGGACGGACTCCAGCAGCTCGTCGACCCGCGCGCGGGCGGCGCGGGCGTCGCGCGCCCGGCCGTGCACGACCAGCGGCTCGGCCACGCACTCGGCGATGGTGAGCAGCGGGTTGAACGACGTCGCCGGGTCCTGGAACACGAACCCGATGCGCGGGCGCACGGGCCGCAGGGCGCGCTCGCGCACCCCGTTCATCTCCAGCCCGAGCACCTGCAGCGACCCGCCGGTGACCCGGGTCAGGCCGGCGATCGCCCGCCCGATCGTGGTCTTGCCGGAGCCGGACTCGCCGACCAGGCCCACGACCTCACCGGGCCGGATCGCGAGCGAGACCTTGTCGACCGCCCGGAACCCGGGCTGCCGGAGCCGGCCCGGGTAGACGATCTCCAGGTCGCGCGCCTCGACGACCGGCGCCTGCTCGGCCCAGCCCGCGGGCCGGGCGGCGGCCCGGGCGCGGGCGTGCGCGCCACCGCCGCCGATCCGCGGCACGGCGTCGAGCAGCGACCGGGTGTACGCGTGCTGCGGGGAGCCGAACAGGTCGCGCACCGGCGCCTGCTCGACGATCTTCCCCTGGTACATCACGGCGACGCGGTCGGCGAGGTCGGCGACCACGCCCATGTTGTGCGTGATGAGCACGATGGCCGCGCCGAACTCGTCGCGGCAGCGCCGGAGCAGGTCGAGGATCTCGGCCTGCACGGTCACGTCCAGGGCGGTGGTCGGCTCGTCGGCGATGATCACGCCGGGGTCGAGCACCAGCGCCTGGGCGATGACGATGCGCTGCTTCTGCCCGCCGGAGAACTGGTGCGGGTAGTGGTCGATCCGGCGCTCGGGGTCGGGGATGCCGACGCGGCGCAGGATGTCGACGGCCTTGGCCCGGGCCTCGGACCGGCTGATCTTCTGGTGGGACCGCAGGCCCTCGATGATCTGCCAGCCGATCGGGTAGACCGGGTTGAGCGCGGTGGACGGCTCCTGGAACACCATCGCCGCGTCCCGGCCCCGCACCTGGCGGAGCGCCGAGCCGTCGAGGGCGACCACGTCGCTGCGGACGGCGCCGTCCCGCGAGGACAGCACGACCGCGCCCCGGGTGGTGGCGGTCGACGGCAGCAGGCCCAGGAGGGTCTTGGCGGTCACCGACTTGCCGGAGCCGGACTCGCCGACCACGGCCAGCACCTCGCCGGCCGCCACGCTGAGCGAGACGCCGTCGACGGCGCGGACGTCGCCCGCGTCGGTCGCGAACGACACCGACAGGTCGGTGATCTCGACGACCGGCTCGGCCGTGGCGCCCTGGTGCGGCGTGGTGTCGATGCGTGCGGTCATCGGGCCGCCTCCGTCCCGGGCTCGAGGCCCTCCAGGCCGCCGGGGGCGGACAGCGCGCCACCGGGGACGACCGAGGTCGCGGCGACGTCGCCGGTCACGTCGGCCGACGCGCGGCGCGTGCGCAGCCGCGGGTCCGCCAGGTCGTTCAGGGACTCGCCGACCAGGGTGATGCCCAGGACGGACAGCACGATGGCGAGGCCCGGGAACACCGAGGTCCACCAGATGCCCGACGTGACGTCGGCGATGGCGCGGTTGAGGTCGTAGCCCCACTCGGCGGCCTGGGTCGGCTCGATGCCGAACCCGAGGAAGCCGAGCCCCGCGAGGGTGAGCACGGCCTCGGACGCGTTCAGCGTGATGATCAGCGGCAGCGTGCGGGTCGCGTTGCGCAGCACGTGCTTGGTCATGATCCGGGTGTTGCTCGCGCCGATCACGCGGGCCGACTCGACGAAGGCCTCCGACTTGATCCGGATGGTCTCCGCGCGCACGACCCGCAGGTACTGCGGCGTGAACACCACGGTGATCGAGAGCGCCGCGGCGAGGACGCCGCCCCACATGCTCGACTGGCCGCCGCTGATCACGATGGCCAGCACGATGGCGAGCAGCAGGGACGGGAACGCGTACACGGCGTCGGCGACGACGACGAGCACCCGGTCGAGCCAGCCGCCGAAGTAGCCGGACACGAGGCCGAGCAGCACGCCGATGACCAGCGAGGCCGCGATGGCGATGATCATGACGAGCAGCGCGGTGCGCGACCCGTAGATCACCCGGGACAGCACGTCGAAGCCGCCGACGGTGGTGCCGAGCCAGTGCTCGGCCGAGGGCGGCTGCTGGGCGCCGAACGGACCGTCGGCGTCGCGCAGCTGGTTGAACCCGTACGGCGCGAGCAGCGGCGCCAGCAGGGCGGTGAGGACCAGCAGGCCGGTGAGCACCAGGCCGGCGATCAGCATGCCGCGCTGGAGGCCGACGCTCTGGCGGAGCTGGTGCACGACGGGCAGCCGGCGCCAGCCGCGCCGGGCGGGGGCGGCGGGGGTGGCCGGAGCCGCCTCGGGGGCGGTGGCGGGGGTGGTCGCCATGTCAGTACCTCACCCTCGGGTCGATGAGCGCGGCGATGACGTCGACGAGGAAGTTCGTCACGGCGACGATCACGGCGAGCAGCACGACGATGCCCTGCACGGCGACGAAGTCGCGCGCCTGCAGGTACTGCGACAGCTGGAAGCCGAGGCCGCGCCACTCGAAGGTCGTCTCGGTGAGCACGGCGCCGACGAGCAGCATCGCGACCTGCATGCCGACCACGGTGATGATCGGGATGAGCGCGGGCTTGTACGCGTGCTTGCGCAGCAGCCGGGACTCGCGGACGCCGCGCGACCGGGCCGCGTCGACGTAGCCGGAGCCGAGGGTGCCGATGACGTTGGTGCGCACGAGCCGCAGGAACACGCCGGCGGTGAGCAGGCCGAGCGCGATGGCCGGCAGGACGGCGTGCTGCAGGACGTCCGCGACGACCTCGCCGTTGCCCGTGCGGATCGCGTCGATCAGGTAGATGCCGGTCGGGTCGTCGAGCTGCCGCATCTCGATCTCGGAGCGGGTCGACGCGCGCCCGGACACCGGCAGCCAGTCGAGCTGCACGGCGAACACGAGCTTGAGCAGCAGGCCGGCGAAGAACACCGGCGTGGCGTAGCAGGCGATGGCGAACACGCGCAGCACGGCGTCGTGGAACCGGTCGCGGAAGTACGCGGCGAGCAGGCCGAGCGGGATGCCCACGACGAACGCGACGAGCAGGGCGTAGAACGCGAGCTCGAGGGTCGCGGACCCGAAGGTGGTGAGCACCTCGGTGACCGGCCGGCTGTCGCTGAGCGTGGTGCCGAAGTCGCCCCGCAGGATGTTGCCGAGGTACTCGCCGTACTGGACGAGGATCGGCCGGTCGTAGCCGGCCTGGTGGATCCGCTCGGCGAGCTGGTCGGCGGGCAGGCGCCCGCCCTGGGCGGCCGTGATCGGGTCGCCGGTCGCGCGCATCAGCACGAAAACGACGGTGACCAGGATGAACACGGTCGGGATGATCAGGAGGAACCGCACGAGCAGGTAGCGGCCGAGCCCGCCGCCGGCGCCCCGGGTGCGGGGCTCCTTGCGGCCGGGCGTCGCGCCGCCCCCGGCGGCGGTCGCGTCCGCTGCGCCTGTGGGCTGCAGCGGACCGGTGGTGGAGGTGGAGGTCATCTCTTCTTCCCGGTGACGCCGCGGCGCGGGCCGCTCGGGTGAGCGGCCCGCGCCGGGCGTGGTGTCGGTCGGATCAGCCGATGGCGAGGGCGCCGTAGCGGAACTTGAACGAGGCGTCGAGGGTGTCCTCGGCGCCGGTCACGTCCGCCCCGACGACGGCCACCTGGGCGCCCTGGAGGTACGGCACCGTGGACAGGTCCGCGGCGACGGCGTCCTGGATCTGCTCGATGAGCCCGGAGCGCTCGTCGGCGTCGGTGGTGACGGCCTGCTGGAGGATCAGGTCGTTCACCTCCTGGTTGTCGTAGTGGTTGCCCAGGAAGTTGTCCGTCAGGAAGAACGGCGTGAGGTAGTTGTCCGCGTCCGAGTAGTCCGGGAACCAGCCGAGCTGGTAGGCCGGGTACACGTCCGAGGTGCGGTCCTTGGCGTACTGCACCCACTCGGTGGTCTGCAGGTCGACCGTGAACAGGCCGGTGGACTCGAGCTGGTCCTTGATGAGCGCGTACTCCTCGCCGGAGGACGGGCCGTAGTGGTCGTTGCTGTACTGCAGCGACAGCTGGACCGGGGTCTCGACGCCCGCGGCCTCGAGGCGCTCGGCCGCCTTGTCGGCGTCCGCGCCGCCCTCGCCGTCGCCGTACAGCGGCTTGAGCGACTCGGTGGCGCCGGTCAGGCCCTCCGGGACGTACGAGTACAGCGGCGTGTAGGTGCCCTTGTAGACCTGGTCCGCGATCTCCTCGCGGTCGATCAGGTCGGCCACGGCCTGGCGGACGGCGAGCGCCTTGGCCTCGTCGGCCTCCGGCGTCGTCGCGCCGTACGGCTGCGTGTTGAAGTTGAACGTGATGTAGCGGATCTCGCCGCCGGGGCCGTCGACGACCTTGACGTTGTCGTCGCCCCGCAGGTCCTCGATGTCGGTCGCGGACAGGCTGCGGAACGCCACGTCGACGTCGCCCTGCTGGACAGCCAGCTTCAGGTTGGACGCCTCGGCGTAGTACGTGACGGAGACCTCCTGGGTCTTCGCCTCGCCGAGCAGGCCCTGGTACTCCGGGTTCGCCTCGTACGACACGAGGTCGTTCTGGCTGTAGCCGGTGATGGTGTACGGGCCGGCGAACGACTGGCCGTCGACGATGTCGGCGTCCGGGGTCAGCGCGTCGGCCGCGAAGACCTCCTCGTCGACGATCGGGCCGGCGGGGCTCGACAGGATCTGCGGGAACACCTGGTCGTCGGGGGACTTCAGGGTGAAGACGACGGTGGTGTCGTCCGGCGCCGCGACGCTGTCCAGGTTGTAGAGCAGCGAGCCCGGGCCGTTGCCGTCGTCCGCGCCGGACTCGAAGATCGCGAGCTGGCGGTCGAACGTGAACTTCACGTCGGAGGACGTGAGGTCGTTCCCGTTCGCGAACGTCAGGCCCGACTTCAGGGTGACCGTGTACTCCGTCGGCGAGGTGAACTCGGCCGACTCGGCGATGTCCGGCTCGACGTCCGGGCTGCCGTACGGCGTGTTCATGAGGAACGGGTACACCTGGTTCATCACGGCGAACGAGCCGTTGTCGTAGGAGCCCGCGGGGTCGATCGTCGTGATCTTGTCGGTCGTGCCGATCAGCAGCGAGCCGCCGCCGGAGCCGCCGCCGTCCGACGTGTCGTCGCCGCCGCCGGAGCCGCCGCCGCACGCGGCGAGGACGAGGGCGGTGGCGGCCAGGCCGGCCGCGGAGACGATGCCGCGCCGGCGGCCGAGGGGAACCGCAGTCATGCGTGTACCTCTTCCCTGAAGGAGGTCCAGCCGGGGCGCGGCCGCCCGGGGTGACCCGGCGGCGCGTCCCCGGCCGCGTGGGGGATGGTCGCGTGACCACGGGCGCGTTCGCGCGCCCGTGACGTGGGTCATAGGAGTAGCACAGGATCTGAGATTTTCGAACATTCCCGTGTTACGCGCACATTTCGGGATCGAAAAGGTGCAGGTCAGAGCGCCGCGGTGCGATTGTTACCGGTGCGTAGGAACGATTCTCAGCCGATAAAGCCGACCGGCTGGTAGGCCATGGGTCCGGCCGCGGAGACGCCGAAGGCCAGCCAGGCGGTGCGGGTCGCGCTGACCGCCCCGACGCGCAGGGCCGTCACGC
The DNA here is from genome assembly GCF_019091725.1 of Cellulomonas sp. GbtcB1. Lineage (NCBI taxonomy): Bacteria > Bacillati > Actinomycetota > Actinomycetes > Micrococcales > Cellulomonadaceae > Cellulomonas > Cellulomonas sp. GbtcB1. The sequence continues at coordinate 12,552 of NZ_JAGXJG010000075.1, forward strand.
CGAGCTCGCCGGCTTCGAACGCCACCCCGGGCGTGCGAGCGCCGGCCTGGTCCGGCTGGACGTTGACCTGCGCCGACAGCACGGACGGGAGGTTCGTCAGCGCCGGCTGCAGCGTGCCGGTGGCGGTCCCGACCGCGGCGGTGAACGTCCCGAACGGCGGCGTCGGCGTCGTGGTGGAGGTGCCGTAGACCGTGCTCGCCAGGGCGGTGGCCACCGCCGACCGCAGCTGGGCGGTGCCGGTCGCGGAGGTGAGCGCGTTCCGGACCGAGGTGCACGAGGCGGCGGTCAGCAGGCCGCAGGAGTTGTTGACGCCGACGACCACGGCGACGGCGCCCTGCTGGTCGCGGAGCTGGTTGAGGGTCCCGGTGAACGTCACCGAGGAGGGCTCGGCGGCGAGGCCGAGCAGCGTGATCGGCGTGGACACGGTCAGGGTCGCCGTGCTGCTCGCGAGCGCGGTCGACACCGCGGTCAGCACGGACGTCCGGTAGGCGGGCAGGAGGGTCCCGACCGCCGACGACGCGGCGCTCATCACCGCGGCGGTGAGCACCTCGGAGTTCGCGGGCCGCCCGTTGACGCCCTGGGTGGTGCTCGTGAGCGCGGCCAGGTCGACGGTCATCCGCCCGGTGGAGAGGTCGAGGCGCACCGGGCCGCCGGCGCCGAGGGTCTGCCCGGTGAGCGCCGCGACGGCGGAGGGGACGTTCACCGGCACGCTGAGCGTCAGCGTGCCGGTGGAGGCGCCCGGCGTCAGGAGGTTCAGCAGCTCCTGGTTGCTGCGGTAGACGGCGTTGACGGTGGTCGCGGCGGTGGCGGCGACCGAACCCGTCCCGGTGCCGGTGATGGCGGCCTGCGCGGCGGTGGCGGCGGCGGTCGCGCTCGTCGAGGCGGCGCGCAGGGCCGTGCTGTCGGCCTCGAGGCGGAGCGCGGAGACGCCGTAGGCGCGGGTGGTCGACGGCCGGGAGATGCAGGCGTCGCGGACGGTGGTCGACGCGACGGTCCCCGGCACGAGGCGGAGGCCGGTGAGGTCGGCCGCGGGCGCGGCGCCGATCCCGGTGCTCAGCGCGCCCGCGGTGACGAGCGCGCGCACGTCGACGGTCGCGAGGTCGGGCAGGCCGGACCCGGCCGCCTGCGTGGCCGCGTTCAGCACCCCGGCCGTCGAGACGGCGCCGGAGCCCCCGACGGCGGCACCCGTGCTCGCCGCGCGGCCGTACTGCTGGTTCTGCGCGGACGTGACGGTGCCGAAGGTGACGGCGTTCCCGAGGGTCGTCGACGTCGACTGCAGTGCGGCGGCCGCCACCGGCGCCACGTAGGCGTCGGAGCCGAGCGGGGCCGCCCCGGCCGGGGTCGCGCTGACCGCCGAGCCGGTCTGGGCGACGCGGAGCGGCGCGACCGCCGCGGTGCCGGAGGTGCTGCCGGTGCCCACCGCGCCCGCGACCAGCTGTCCGCGGGCCGCGGTGCGGTAGAGGCCGGCGTCGCACCAGCTCGCGCGGGTGCCGAGGCTCCCGGAGACGTGCTCGCGGTCCACCCAGGCGGCGTCGGTCAGCCCGACGTGGGTCGCGCCGGCGTGCACCCCGAGCGCGGCGGCGACGCCCGCGGCCACGGCCGCGG